>JAYUFL010000023.1:0-2473 GCA_043738745.1 Bacteroidota bacterium | reverse complement strand
ATTTCTGAAGCAGACAAAACGGAAAGTTCAAAATTGGGTTCAATTTATGAAGCAGATTTAAAAAAAGGTAAATCAAAAAAAGCAGTTGCTATAAAAGCAGATGGTACTTTTGTAAGCGAATAAATTTCTAAGCATTCAAACAATTTAAAAGGGAATTTACAAATAGTGAAATTCCCTTTTTTTTATTACAATTATTCACGAATGATATTAAAAATTTACGATAAAAATAAAATAATTACATTTTGAAACAATGATAAATATTTTTACAATATATATTTGTCTGTTTCATTAGTTAGGAACGATATTTCAGATATATTAATTTAATTGGGAAAAAAGTTATGAGAAAAATCTAACTTTTAATTATAAATCGTTAATATATTAATTTCTAATTTCAAAAACTTAACAATTTAATAACAAAAACTCGCTTTTGTTGAATTTTTAATAATTAATTTTGACAAAATTTAAAAAAAATATAAAAATGAAAAAAAACAATCTATTTGTATTAATTGCAACAAGCCTATTAACAATTTATTTAGTTATTTCTTGTACAAAAAGTACTGAAGTTAACGAAATACTAGTTTCCAAAACTGATGCAAGTAATATTACAAACTTTAAACTAGACACAATAACAAATTTATCTCAAATGAAAAGTGATAAAGTTATTTGGAATGACCATGGAACATTCAGAACTGTAACTATGGAAGCTTCTCTTGAAAAAGCAGAAGAAGTTATAAATACTATAAACAATAAAAGTACTTCAACTTGTCCTACATCATTTGCTGGTACTGATAGAGCAACTGCAAAAACCACATTTCCAACTGCAACTCCTATTTCCTATTCAACTTTTACTGCTTTTCATAACGCACTACCAACAGATGCATTCATGACAGGTTTAAATATTGCCAGAACAAGTCCAAGAGTAACACAAGAAAATAAAAATGTTACTTTTACAAATGGTTATTTATATGCAATTAAACATGAAAGTGATAATGATTTACACATGATAATCGGTGATGCATCGGGAGTATCAGTTACTAATTGTGAATCATCTGGTTACCCGTCAACTACGTCTGCATCATATACGCAAATCAAAAATGTTAGAGTAGCGATAACAACACATTTTAGTACAGATTTTTGCGGACAAAGTAGTTACATGATTTTTTCACCACCAGTTCATTTAACAAGTTTCAAAGGTGGTTTATTCTTTGATGTAGATCATGCAGCAGGTACAGTTGGACCAGCAGCATATAAACCGAATACTGCATGGGAAATTCATCCAATTAGTGCTATTCAATTCTAATTATAAAAAATACATTTCCTAACCAAAAAAGAGAAAAAATTATTAATAATTTTTTCTCTTTTTGTTTAAATAAACATATAATTTATAAATTAATATTATAAAAAAATAATTTATACATGTTTTAATTTTAATTAAAATATACACAAACTAAATTACGCCAATAATAAAATAAATAGTAGCATACACAAAATAGTTTATTATGTAAATTAAAAAAATATCAGTATGTACAAAATAATTTATGCTTTGATTTGTAAAAAAATAAATACAAACTAAGTAGTTTATGATATTTTTTAAAAAAAATTTGGTTTATACAAATAAATAATTTATTTTTAAAAATTAAATTTAAACAAATACTATGGAAACAACTCAAACAACCACCGTTAAAGTAAAAGTAAACAAAACAGCCACTGTTCCAAACAAAGATGTAGATTTTGGCAAGGTAGTAAACAGTGTAAGCGTAAAATGGTCAACAAGTCCTTGGTTGGAATTGCTTTGGACAACTTCGACAGATTTTGCAACAAAAACCGCAAGTTATCAAACCACTCTCGGTGCACGCA
Organism: Bacteroidota bacterium; assembly: GCA_043738745.1. Taxonomy (GTDB): domain Bacteria; phylum Bacteroidota; class Bacteroidia; order Flavobacteriales; family Flavobacteriaceae; genus Flavobacterium. Next base: position 616 of record JAYUFL010000023.1, on the reverse strand, counting down.
TACAAACTGGATCTGGTCGCCCACAAATTACACAAGCACTAAAAACTCTAGATAAAGACATTAACGATAAAATATCTTACGTAAAAGGATACATAGTAGATAAATATAAAAAAGAAGCCGCTAAAAGTTATTATGCAAGTTTTGGTTTTCAATTAGTTGGCAAGGCATATAAATTACCAACAGACCAAAATGGTCGGTCGGCAGCATTAACATTAATGATAACTGCTATAGAAAGTAATGGTTTTGGAGCTAAAGAATTTGGAACTACCTATTGGTCTGATATTAAAAATCAATATAATAGTTTATTGAGCCAAGCTTTGACCAAAGACAGCCAAGTATCAATAAAAGTTGGGGATAAAAATATTTTAAAAGCAGACTTGCAGAAAGCATTAAATTCAATTATTCTTGTTATTAAAGGCAATTATCCGGATACTTACAAAGCCGAATTGCGTTCATGGGGCATGCAAAAAGAAAAATATTAATTTATGTTTTAGTATAAATATTCAATGAAATTTAAGTTTCTACTTATTTTATTTCTACTATTTATCAAATCTTTTTCGCAGGAGAAAGATTTGAATTTTTACATACAAAAAGCCCAAACCAATTCGCCATTATT
>JAYUFL010000022.1:0-2490 GCA_043738745.1 Bacteroidota bacterium | reverse complement strand
CAGGAAGCATACAAGGCAAAAAAATAATAAAACAATAACAATGAAGTTTAAAATCCCATATAATATTTTCTTTTTATTTATTTTTTCTAAATCTATGGCACAAATTGACACGCTTGTTGTGGAGCCAGCAGTTTTAGGAAAAGGAAAAGTTATCAATAATAAAATTGCATTGAAATGGAATGTTAATGACCCGTTTTTTTGGAAAATATCATTAAAAAGTGGTTACAAAGTTCAAAGAACAACTGTTCTACGAGATGGTCAACCCATAAATAAAGACGAAACGGTTATTTTAAAAGAAGTTTTGAAACCTTTGCCATTAGAAGATTGGAAACCATTAGTTGTAAAAGATAGTTTAGTTTTAGTCGTGGCCCAAGCCATTTATGGCGAAGATTTTGAAACCACAAAAAAAGAAAAAGGTCTCAATAGCATGATGATTTTGAATAATGAAAACCAGCAGCGTTACGCTTTTTCATTAATGGCTGCCGAGCAATCGTATTTGGCAACAAAAGCCGCAGGCTGGGGTTTAGAGGACGAAACGGCTAAACCAAACGAAAAATATGTGTACACCATTACTATGCTTGGTCTAAAAAAACCAATTATTCCTGCCACGATTTACATTGGTTTAGGCGAAAAAAATGATCCAACACCTCCAGTGACTCCCGATGCTATTTTTGGAAATCAAACCGTGATGCTCATCTGGGATTTCAAATCGCAACAATCGTTGTTTTCATCTTATATTTTAGAAAAATCATTGGATGGAATAAATTATAAAAAAGTTACTGGTGCTGTGATTTATCCCATGGAAAGTAAATCGAGTTATGTATCCTACAGTGATGCTTTAGAGCAAAACGGAGTGAAATATTATTATAGAATAAAAGGAATCGATGCATTTGGGATTGTTAGTGAACCTTCGAAAGTAGTATCTGGTGAAGGTCAAAATTTCTTGGAATATGCACCTCAAGTTACTGCAAAAGCAGCACTGGATGATGAAACAGTAAACATTGAATGGACTTTTCCGATTGAAGGTGAAACTAAAATATCTGGATTTCATGTGTTGCAAGCCCCAACAGAAAGTGGAGATTTTCAAACCGTAAAAGAAGATGTTCCTGTAACTAGCAGAAAATTAGTTTTCAAAGCAAAACTAGCGCCATCAAATTATTTTAAAATTAGGGCCATTGCTAAACAAGGCGGATTCAAAGATTCGTATCCCATGCTGGTACAACCCATTGATTCTATTCCGCCAATGCCACCCATTGATTTAGAAGGTGTTATCGATTCTCTGGGAGTTGTGAAACTAAAATGGAAGAAAAACTTAGAACCCGATTTTTATGGTTACAAAGTATTTAGAGGAAATAGCAAAAACGAAGAATTCATTCAAATAACAAATAAAGTTCTTTTGATTAATCAATTTAAAGATTCTATAAACGCAAAATCTTTAAACAAAAAAGTGTTTTATAAATTAATTGCTTTAGATCAAAGATACAACGAATCTCCGTTTTCTAAAATTTTTGAAATCAAGAAAGTGGATAAAATTCCGCCTTCATCACCCATCATTTCTGACTATGTTTTAGAAAACGACAAAGTTGTGGTTAAGTTCAAGCAAAGTCAATCTGAAGATGTTCAAAAACATATTTTATACCGACGAAAAGAAAGTGAAAAAGATTGGAAAGTGTTATTTGAAACTTCGGATAAAAAAATAGACAGTTATGATGATAAAGATTTAGATGGAAAAAGCATTTATTATTACACCATTACTGCCAAAGATGATTCAGGTAACGAAAGTGAGCCTTCAGAGCCGTTAACAGTAGATCCAATTCCAGTACTTACAAAACCTGCAATAAAAAACTTCACTTCCATAGTCGATATCAATTCAAAATCTATAGAATTGTATTGGAGCACTAAAGAAAAAGATGTAGTTGAATACCAATTATATAAAAAGAAAAAAGAAGAAGGTTATATTTTGTATAAAATCTTTCAACCCGTGAAGAAAAACTTTTTCATAGACACAAACATAAAGGTTGGAAACACCTATTATTATGCTATAAGAGCCATTTATCAAGATGGAACCATGAGCCAATTTAAAGAAGTTATAGCCGTTTATTAGAATAAAATGAAAAAATACAAATATCTTTTACTTTTTTGCTTCGCGCTATTTTTTAGTTGCTTGAAAGAAGAATTGTTAGAATCAAAGGCTGATTTTTCTTTCTCTGAAACTACTATTCTAAATGGAAAAAAAGTAACCTTTCAAAATTTATCGACCAATGCAGAGCAATTTACTTGGACTTTTGAAAATGGAATACCAGCAAATTCAAATAAATTTAATCCTGATGATGTGATTTTCACGACTCCAGGAATTCATAAAATAAAATTAGTAGTCAACAACAAAGACGGCTCAAAATCAGAAATTGAAAAAGAAATTAATGTAACAACAACTGCTTCAACTGATTTTAGTTACGAAATTTTAATCAATAATTATTCGCCGGCTGAAGT
>JAYUFL010000021.1:0-42879 GCA_043738745.1 Bacteroidota bacterium | reverse complement strand
TGGCTGTTCGATTGCCGCAACACCGCCACTTCGCTCCTCGCAAAAAAAATTCCGTAAAAACTCCATTTTTTTTACTGCGGTGCTTGGGGGTGTTCTTTTAACTAGAACATTTATTTTCAAATCAACATTTTTTTTTGATCTCATTTAATAGGAAGCTTTTTGGTAGCGAGGAAAACAAAAAAATAAATAAAAAGAAAGTAAAGGTAAGTTCCAGTTTCAAGAAAAGAAAGTTCAAGCCCTGCGGGTTTTCAAAAAAATCTCCACCCTACAATCTCGTTCGCATCAACATTTGATTAAAAACAAAATTCAACTTCCGAACAACATTATCATATAAATCCGGGTAGTATTTTTTTGAAAAAACTTGCTTTTCTTGAAACCTCCACTTGAAGTACGACTTTCTTTTTTTTTCTTTTTTTTCTTTTAAAAAATTTAATGGCAAAAAAAGTGATTGAAAAACCTCAACCTTAAATCAGAAAGTATGCCCAATTTCATTATTCAGACGCACCGAAAAAACACGATTTATTCAAATCCGCATTTATTTGTTTTAAACAAAGGATTGAACAGCGGAAAACCTCAAAAAACGGAATTTACTAACAGTTTTGCAATTATTTTTTCAAACGAAGAAGATTTGGAAACGGTTTATTGGATTGCTTACAGCCTTTGGAAGTCGAAATTTTGGCATCAATTTTTGTGTGGTTCGGTTATTCCGTTTTTGAGAATTAATGACCTTAAACACAATTTTTCGGCACGAGTAAACACCTTATTACTCGACCACGAAGCGCATCAAAAGGACATTAAAGCATTGCGATTGTTGGAACTAAAAGAAAAACAATTTCACGAAAACATAAACTTAATCAACGATTTGCGAAGATTGATTTTACATCGATATTGTAAAAAATAAACCAATTATTAACCTAAAATTGACAAAAATGAAACTATTTATTTTATACCAAACCGACAATTGGAAAAGCAGAGCATCAAGAGTATGTTTTGGAGTTTTCGACACAAGAGCCAAAGCCATTGACAGCGCAAAATGGCAAGAATTATACAACCATAATTCCGAAGTTGTGGTTTTAGAAGTTACATTAAACCTATTTGAGGAAGTTTAATTTTAGAACGTAAAAAAGCCCATTCCTTGCGGTTTGGGCTTCAATATGGTCTAATCCAAAGGTTACCACAACTAGAATTAGACTATTTTTTGTGCTTTCTAATGAAAAATTTGAGAATCAAAGATATTGAAAAACTAACAACCGCACCAAGTGTGGCAAGAATTATAGTTTTTAAAACATCCTCCGAATGCAGATTCGGTAAAACACTCAAAAATGTACCACCAGCGGTACCAATTACAGTTGAATTACTTTGTTGCATCTGCTTTTTCGGTTGTAGTTGTCAATTGACTAACTGCCGACACTACGCCACCAGCAACTGCCAAATAACCTCCGATAGAAGTTACCACAACTGGTAAAGCAATTGGCGCTGCCAAAATAGTTCCACCAACTGCCGCCAAAACTAATCCGATATTTCGAAGCACTTTAAAAAATTTCGGAGTTGGAGCTTTCGCTCTATTTATTATTTTTTTCATAATCATATTTTAAGATTGAATAATTAAAACAACACTTTCATTTTTGTCTAAAATTGGATAAACTAAATTTTTTAATTTAGAAAATGCTTTCCGAGACATAAGACCTAAACCTTGTCCAGAAAGTTTTGTTACAGGAGCAATACAACCATTCAATTCTTGCAGAGCATTATTGGCTGGATGAAACAAAATCAAACTTCTGTTTTCAACATTGTTTATTTCCAAATGCCATTGAAATTTCTTGCTGTACCGCTTTTTTATAAAATATTTCCCTTCCGGAATGCAGGAAACTTTCGTTTCGTTCATCTTCCACGGCAATTCAATGGTTTTACAAATCGTTTTACCTTCGCATTCGAGTTTTCCGTTCGTTCCGTCAGGGAAATAAGTTCTCGATAGTATTAAAACCATCTTACAATCCGCTCACTTGCACCAATGCCAATGGATTAAACGCACCATTTTTCAGTGGGTACATTTGACCATTTACTTCTTGGTAAAACTCAACTCCAAGAGCCAAAAACAAAGGTTTTGTACTTGCTGGAGTTACAGCGTTTGTTTGGCTAATTACAGCCGTAGCGGTAGTGTCCCAAGGCAAAATTGCCGTTTCTGAATGCGCTTCAACAAATGTTTCCGCTTCAAAATCTACTTCCGCACCAGCAGAAATAATTTTAAAGTGAGTTGTTCCACTTGGTGCAGCAATCATATTGGCAGGAATAAATGAAGCCAAATCAACTGTGATGTTTCCTGTAACACGGTCAATTACTCCCACAAAAGGAGCAAATAAACTGGTGCCCAGTTTCCCACGAATATTGAATTCAAAGCCTGCTAAAAGTTCAGCTTCGCCATCAATAACATTTCGCAAACCTCTAACGCTGATTAAATCAGCTTGGATAACTTGCACCATTCTTTGAGTTAAACGACTTACCATTCTGCCGTCGGCAGAATTCAAAAGCAAAGCTCTTAAAGCCGTTCTCAAAATTTTTCCTGCCTTACCAGCTCGACCAAATTCAGAACCATTTTCACGCGTTCTTTGGAATGCAGGATCACTTTTAATTCTGCTGGCATCAATGCCACCTTTTTCACGCGCCAAATGTCCATCTTGCGTTTTGTAAAAAGTAATATCTCCGATAGTACCTTTTAATTTAATTATGCCTTTCTGTCTTGCCATAATTTCTAAAATTTAGATTAATAATTACTCTAAATCATCTTTCTGCTGCAACATCTTCCGATTGATTTCGGAACAAATTTTAGCCAATTAATCAGAATAAAAAATTAGTACCTATCCAATACGACACTTTATGACGTAAATGGCTGAAATGACCATAAATGGCAATATATGAGCCTATAATATAGTCTTAAATTGCAGATTATTACACAAAGGATTTTTTTTCTAATTTTGTAACATATATAAATTTGGATTATAGGGTTTTAAAGTAAGTCAAAGCCTAGTCAAAGGCATAGATAATGTATGAAAACAGAAAATAAGAGATTATGTATCTACCCAAAGGACATACAACGTATTACTGGAAAGAGTTATCGGCAAAGCATTAGATTGTTGCAAAAGATCAGAACCGATCTTAACAAGCTTGAAAATGAGTTTGTATCAATCGAAGAGTTTTGTATTTATACCAGTTTAAAATATGAGCAAGTAGAACCTTTGATAATTGGTTAGAAATGAAACATAACATTACTAAAAATTAAACTTTAGAAATTTGCTAACCAGACTATTAACCAGTTCATTTTTTGATAATGTTTTCTTTATAATTGCTTCGTTAATTCCTAATATATAACTACATTTGTACTATAAGTTAATCGAAGTTTTGCAATGCAAAAAGCAGGTGCATAATAGAGACCCTAGTTTACAAATAGAATTTAAAAATCTATATATCAACGGTTTAGAAATGGAAAACAAATCCCTCTTTCTCCGCCAGTAGAAATACAAATTGAATTAAAACCCTTTAAATCGTATGATTTAAAGGGTTTTTTCGTTTCCCACACTATCAAATTATTCATTAATGCGTGAACTAAAAGGGATAAAATCGGTTACCCTAAACTATCCGAAATTAGGGTAACCGATTTTTATCTCAACCTAGCATTCACAAGGCATTACAACCAGTTCAACGACCAGTTTAAAAATTGTACATCTTGTGTGTTAGTCTTATTAGAATTAAATTTAATAACAACTAAAAGGTTACCACGATGAAAACAAAAGTATCTATTCTCTTTTACGCAAAGAGAGCAAAAGCCAGTGTAAACGGTTTAGTCCCTATTTACATACGAATTACAATCAATGGAAAAAGAATTGAATTGAGTTCCAATAGATTTGTAGAATTACCCAAATGGTCCACAGAAGCAGGCAAAATGAAAGGCAATTCAGAAGAAGCTCGTTCAATAAATAGCCATCTTGATATGTTAAGAATTCAAATTATTGATATGCAAATGGAATTGGTACACAAGAAAATTCCCGTAACTACCGAAACACTCAAAAGCAAGATACTTGGAGTTGATGAGCGCCAACGAATGCTAATCCTAATCTTCCAAGACCACAATAACAAAATCAAAGAATTGGTTGGTAAAGAATATGCACCAGGAACATTAGAACGTTATAAAACTTCGTTGAGCCATACTATTGAATTTCTGCAATGGAAATACAAAGTTTCGGATATTGAGATAAACAAAATAGATCACGCTTTTGTAACCGATTACGAATTTTGGTTAAGAAGTGTTCGGAACTGTGCCAATAACACAGCGGTTAAATATATCAAGAACTTTAGTAAAATAATCAAGCTTTGTCTGGCCAATGATTGGTTAAACAAAAATCCTTTCGCAAATTACAAATCGAAAGTTAAAGAAGTCGAACGAGTTTATTTATCTGAAGAAGAAATTCAAAATATAATTGAGAAAGATTTCAAAACCGAAAGACTATCGCTGGTGCGTGATATATTCCTTTTTAGCTGTTTTACTGGTTTGGCTTATATCGATGTCAAAAACCTAACAAAGTCACATATAAGCATCGGAATTGATGGCGAGAAGTGGATATTCACTCACAGACAAAAAACAGAAACCGCTTCTAAAATACCTATTCTTCCAGTAACGCAAATGATAATTGATAAATATTCAGACCATCCAAAAAGCAATAACGAAGATAGGCTTTTGCCAATCCTAACAAATCAAAAAATGAATGCCTATTTAAAGGAAATAGCAGGTGTTTGCGAGATTGAAAAAGATTTAACCTTTCATATCGCCCGACATACTTTTGCAACAACTGTAACGCTTACAAATGGTGTTCCGATTGAAAGTGTAAGTAAAATGTTAGGTCATAAAAATTTGAGAACTACCCAACATTATGCAAAGGTTTTGGACAAAAAAGTGAATGAAGATATGAAGATTTTGAGAGATAAGTTTTCAATGATATCAATACAAAAAGAGCAAAAAATAATTTAAGATCATTATTAGATTTGGAGTTTTTAGGTTTATTTTTTTGAGTCAAATCAAAATTTTAAACCTAAAAACAACAAAAAATGAATCCGAAATTTAAACAAACATTATTTGAATTAAACGAACAATTAAATTTTATCAATCTAGAAATGGATGATTTAGTAACAAAATCTGTAAAATCAACCGAAATTACATTAAAGGTAATTAACAATATTAAAAAGCAATTTCTTAAAGATAAAACGATGAGTTTGGATTCTGAAATTGATTTTTTTAAAAACATAAAACCAAAATTTACTTCATTATACATTTATCATAATGCCATTTTTAAAATAGAAACGAAAATGCCACACGGTGGTGAAAAAATAACTAAAAAATACTTAAATAATGAGTTGAAAAAGCTAAAGCGTTTTTTCGATAACAATTTAGATTTCTATAATTATCATAGAACAGGGAGCAGTTTTCTCGACTTTAAATATTTTGTGAGAGGAAATTACGATGTAAATTTAAGATTGGATAGTTTTTATTTTGAAGTGGATCATAATTTTTCAACATCACACGATTTTAAATTAGCAAAAGTTCTTGCATACGATAGAATACAAGTTTATTTGGAAACCAAACTATCAAATATTGGAAAAAAATTAGATGTAGAAAAATCACAACTTGAACCGAAAGGGAAAATGATTTGGACGGCAAATAAGGTTGCATTGACTGAACTTTTGTATGCTTTGCATACAAAAAGAGCTTTCAATAATGGTGCCGCCGAACTAAAAGAAATTGCAAGTTATTTCGAAGAAGTATTCAGCATCGATTTAAGACAATATCGACGAACATTCCTTGAAATTAGAGAACGTAAGTCGGATAGAACAAAGTTTTTAAACACTTTGGCGGTAGGATTAAACAAAAGAATGGAAGAAACTGATGAATCTTATTAATCTAAATAATATCAATTATTACAAAATCGTTCCCAACGGGGTTCGAGTTGTGATTTTTATTAAATCAAAACATACAATTTTGCAACATAATTAATTCTAAAACCCAATTATTATGGCAATCGAAGTTATTACTCGTGAAGATCTAAATGAATTCCGTACTCTTTTATTATCTGATTTAAACGCAATGTTTAATTCAAAACCGCAACTGCAAAAACAATGGCTTAAATCTATTGAAGTCAGAAAATTACTCAATATTTCTTCGGGCACTTTACAAAATCTTCGGGTCAATGGAACAATAACTTATACTAAAATTAGCGGAATTTTATACTATTCAAATACTGATTTAGAGAAATTACTCGAATCCAATAAAGTCGAAGCAGCACCTAATTTATTCAATCCAAAATGGTTAGTCCGATGAATTACATAAAACATCTAACGGGATTTTTCGAGAAAGTCGCAATCGACAAAACACTAAATCCAACACACGTAAGTTTGTATGTGGCATTGTTTCAGTTTTGGAATTGCAATCGGTTTAAAAACCCAATCAGTATTTCTCGTGATGAGGTAATGCGGATTAATAAAATAAGTTCCAAAGCAACGTATCATAAATGTTTAAAAAACTTACATTCATTAGGGTACATCAACTATGAGCCATCATACAATCCATTCAAGGGAAGCCACGTTTACCTTTTCAATTTCTCAGACGATTTGAAACCAATTCCCAAAAGTGATAAAAAAACAAGTTCAAATTCTGAACTTGTTTTTGAACTGGTTAATGAACAAGTAGTGAACAAGCTCTATACTAGTAGTGAAACAGGTACTGAACAAGCTCTAGTATCTTATATAAACAATATAAACAATACAAACATTACAAACAATCAAAACATTTCAAAGATTGTAAACTTGGACGAGCAAGCAAAAAAAAATCAAATTGATGATGATTTTTTAAAAAATATTGATATTGAAGAAATGCCTTTTGCATTCGCCGACACCGATAAAAATCAAACTGAAAGCGGTCGGCAAAAAGAAAAAAGTTGCGCCAAAAAAGAAATGTTTTCAACATTCGCTGACACCGATGAAAATCAAACTGAAAAAGGTCGGCAAAAAGAGATTGTGCCATCAATCGAAAATGTCAAAGCCTATTTTCTAGAGAATAACTTTCCGGAAATAGAAGCTATCAAATTTTTCAATTATTTTTCCAGTAACGGTTGGTTAGTCGGTGGCAAAACTCCGATGGTCAATTGGAAAGCAGCAGCAGAAAATTGGATATTAAATGCACCTAAATTCATTTCAAATGAACAACCCAACAGAGCAAAACACCTCAACACAGGAACAGAAAAAGACTATTCAGAGCCATTATAATTACAGAGATGTCGTAGTTTGGTTAGAGAAAAAAGGCGTTGATTTATACGGAAATCATTTCAAAATAATTGAAGGCGATTATCCAATAATTTATAAATTAATTGCTTATTTTTTGAAAGACGAGGCAACTTGTTACCAACTTGGCATAGACCTTAACAAAGGAATTTTACTTTCTGGTCCAGTTGGATGTGGCAAAACATCATTATTAAATTTAATGAAATATCTAACACCATCTGAACATAAATTTTTTGTAAAATCGACTAGAGATATAAGTTTTGAATTTATCCAGGACGGATATGAAATCATCCACAAGTACAGCAAAGGAAAACTCTACGAATCGCAACCCAAAATAATATGTTTTGATGATCTTGGCACAGAAAACAACTTGAAATATTACGGAAACGAATGCAATGTAATGGCAGAAATTTTATTATCTCGTTATGATATTTTTACAACCAAAAAAATCCAAACGCATATCACGACAAACCTTTCTGCAAGTGAAATTGAAAATGTTTACGGAAATCGGGTGCGTTCTCGTTTGCGTGAATTATGTAATTTGATAGCTTATGATAGAAATTCAAACGACAAGCGTAAATAAAGTATCAAATTATAAAATTAACTTTTGGCAAAAAATAATTATTTTGCCAAAAGTTAATTTATTTAAAAAAAGTAGTACATTTACATTTTTAAAGAAATAAAAGTGAATAAAACACTCGGGAATAGAATTGATACTTATTTTAAAAGAAAAAAAAGTCTTTCAAAAGAGGAATTGGTATTGGCAATTGGGAATGATTTTCCAGATTGGAGCAGTAGCACCGTCAAAGTCTATTTGTCCAAACTAAAAAAAGAAGGTATTGTCAATAATCCATCGAGAGGTACTTATACCATTTCTCACGAAAAAGCATTCAATCCAGAGATTCCACTGAACCTACAAAAAATAGCAAATAAGATACAAAAAGAATATCCCTATGTTTCTTCTTGCGTTTGGAGCACCATTTAGCTCAATGATTTAATGCTGCACCAACCATTTAAACAATACTCGGTAATTGAAGTTGAAAAAGAAGCTGCAGAACAAGTTTTTAATTACTTAAATGAGAATTATAAAAATGTCTTTCTAAATCCAGATAATGAAATTTTTGAATTATATATAAGTTCGTTAGACGAAATCATAATTGTTAAAAACTTGATTTCGGAATCTCCATTTGAAAAAATAAATAAAATAAACATTCCTACACTAGAAAAACTACTAGTTGATATGTTAATTGATAAAGAACTTTTTGCTGCACAACAAGGAGAAATAGAATTCATTTTCAAAACAGCATTCAGCAAATACGCATTAAATAAATTGCAAATGAAAAGATATGCGATGAGAAGAAATAGAGAAAAAAAAATCGAAAATATTATAAATATAAGTTTGGCAAAATAAATATTTTTTGCCAATAATATATAATTAAATGATACTATCAGAAACCTATACTATCGAATGGATTATCAGCTTAAAACAAAAGTTAGGAAAACGAATCGACCCAAAATTGATCGAAAAAGTAATCTTTGCATTGACTTTTTTGGGCAACATTGGCATTTTTCAAGACAATTCAATAAACCACTCGGATTTGTTTACGCCAAAAGTACCAAATAAATCAGTTTTTTTATTTTTCTGAAAATAAAATATCTTTTACCTAAAAAAAACCTACCTATCTTACCCTAAATCAATTTGCATTGCTTTTCACTGTTTTGAAAACTTTTATTGTTTAACATATTTATTTTGCAAATGCTTTTTTGTATGTTTGTAAATTGTTGTTCTAAATAAAATTCTAAGCTTTTTAATTACCAATTTTTTAAAGGATTTTTTAAATAATGTCCGCACTGCGGACACTATTCAAAAAAAGTAATTCAGTTTAAACAAATCAGCACTTTAAGTAATTTTATGGCAGATACTACCAACAGTTTATCAATTTCAGAAAATGATTTATTCATTGAGTTATCACAACTTATTGAGCAAAGTAAACAACAAGTAGCAGTTCAAGCCAATTGTGCTGTTACTATTTTGTTTTGGCAAGTTGGTAATCGTATCAATCAAGATATACTACAAAATAAACGTGCAGAATACGGAAAACAAATTGTGCCGACACTGTCTACACAATTGGAAAACAAATACGGTAGAAATTTTGAAGTAAAAAATCTTCGTAGAATGATGCAATTTGCAAATCAATTTACCGATTTTGAAATTGTCGTGCCAGTGGCACGACAATTGTCTTGGTCTCATTTTGTTGAGTTATTACCATTAAAAACCATCGAAGCAAAATTATTTTATGCACAAAACGCATCAAATAATTTATATGGAAAAAGAGAATTAAGGCGACAAATTGCCTTAAAAGCTTTTGAAAGAACGAACATTGCCGATGCTCAAATCATTGAATCAACTAATATTCCGTTCAATACATTCAAAGATCCTTATATTTTAGATTTATTTGGTTTACAAAATTCATTTTTAGAAAAAGATTTAGAAGATGCTATTTTACACGATTTAGAAACTTTTATACTAGAACTGGGCAAAGGTTTTACATTTGTAGAACGTCAAAAACGAATGATTATCGATGGAGAGGATTTCAATTTAGATTTGCTTTTCTACCACCGTAAACTAAAACGATTAGTCGCAATAGAATTAAAATTAGGGAAATTCCAAGCCAAACACAAAGGACAAATGGAATTATACCTCAAATGGTTGGACAAATACGAAAAGCAAGAAGGAGAAAATACACCTATCGGTTTAATACTTTGTGCCGAAAGTAGTAGAGAACAAATTGAGTTACTAGAAATGCACAAAGACGGTATAATGGTTGCCGAATATTGGACAGACTTACCTCCAAAAAAACAGTTTGAAGAAAAAATACATTTGTTGGTTGCGGAGGCGAAAGAGAGAATAGAAAGAAAGAAATTGTTATAAAACTATATAATCAAAAATAAGTAAATAAAAATTTCAAAGAAACCATATATGACTATAGAATCAATTTTTTTAAATGGTGAATTATCTGTTAGGTCTTATCATAGTTGTAAGTCTTCAGAAATTGAAACTGTAAAAGAATTGATTGCCTATTTCTATAAACATAAAAATTTTTTGAAATTAAGAATGTGTGGCAAAAGATCAAGTGAAGAATTAATAAGAATTTGTGAAACTTATTTAGATTGTTACGAAAAAGAAGATAATGAAATTAATGAAGTAATACCAAATGAAATTGTAGATAAAATTTTAACACTTAATCGTTCACAACGTCAAATAATAAACAGTTATATTACAATTCAATTTTCGAATCTATCAACTAGAAGTAAAAATGCTTTAAACATTTATTTAGATAATAAAATTGATATAAATAATTTGTCAGATAAAATATTTTCGATTTTAAAATTTAATTTTAATATAGGAAAAGGATCTATTATTGAATTAGAAATTTTTATGAATAAAATTAGAAATTTTTTAGTTGAAATTTATGAAATTAATAATGAAAATGACTTAAACAAATTTAAATATGAGCTTTTTCTAAAAAAAGAATTTAGTAATGTAGAAATTCCAAATGAGTTAATCGATAAAAATTCAATTTTTAGTTTGGTAAAATTTTTAATTACCGAAAATATTTTGTTTGGCAAAAATGAAACTTATATATTCGAAAACGGGTTAAGTATTTATCAAAATTCTATTTATCAAAATTTAGATAAATTAGCAGAAAACTTGCCGTTATCTAAAGAACGTTGCAGACAGATAAGAGTTAAAATTTTAGAAGAATTATACAATAAATTTAATTTTATAAAAAAAATCGATCAAAATTTTTTCTTAAACTATAATCTTGATTTCGATGAATTTTTTATTATTATTTCAGACGAAACCGAATTGAAAATTAACACAATTGATGAAACTAATTTTTCAAAACAATTCATAACTTTAATTTGTTCTTTTTTCTTCGAAAATGAATTTGAATTACTAGGCAACATCGATGACGTTTTAATTGAGAAAGATTTTAAAGCAAGAAATAGACACAATTGGAAGGCTTTATATTTGATTAATAGAAAATTAAGTAAATTATTTAATTTTGTAAAATTTATTGAAGATATCGAAAGCAGAAACATTGAATTCATTGATGAAACATATTCGTTTAACTTTAAAAGTTACCTAACTAAATTTTTTAAAACGGATGATTATTACTTATTAGATACTCTTTTTAATGTATGTGAGAGATTAATTAATGAAGAATTTAATATTTATTTAAATACAGATGAAAGTGTCGTATTTGAAAGAAAATCATTTAAAGCATTACCTGAATACGCGTTAGAAGCATTGGAAATTTTAGGTAAACCCTCACATATTGATGAAATAAATAAGCAAATAAAAATATTAAAACCTGATTACGAAAACATTATAAAAAACACAACACTAAAACGTGAATTTGGATTTGTTCCATTCGGTAGGGCAAGTATATTTGGGTTAAAGAAATGGGAAAATGGAAATGACAATGTAAAAGGAGGAACAATAAGAAGCATCGCTCAAGAATTTATAGAAAAGTTTAACGTACCAATACATATTGATGAGATTGAACAATTTGTTTTAAAATACCGTCCAGAAACAAATAAAAAAAGTATTTTATATAATCTCAAAATGGAAGAAAATAATAGATTCCTGTTTTATGAAAATACTTTTATAGGACTAAAATCAAAAAAATACAATGGAGAAGATTATAAATTGTTAAATAACAATGATAAAATTTTAAAACAATCTTGGGAAGATAATTATCAAGATTTATTAGATTTTATTTCTAAAAACAATAGACTACCCTCTTCAATGAGCTGTCCAGATAATGAAATAAGAATTAACAGGTGGCTAAATGTGCAAAGCAGCAAAGCAAATCGTGGATTATTGGAACAATCAAAAACGGATTTAATAAATAAAATTCGATCAGAGTATAATGGTAGGACAAACAAATCAACTTTATTTAGAAATAACGGTTATGCACGTTTAAAAGAATTTATTGAAAATCACAAAAGATTGCCAATCGCAAACAAAAGTGATGAAAATCAATTGTATGCCTTTTTTTACAAACAAAGAAAATTATACTTAAATTCTAAATTAGAGAAAGAAGAAGAAATTCAGTTTTTAGAGATCATAAAATTAATTCAAAATATAAAAATATGAATGCTAAAGAGGTTAAAAACAATCAACTCGAAAAATTAAGATCAGATTGTGAGGAAAAGGGCATTAGCTTTAATTCGATTCAAAAATTATTAGAATCAGAAAAAGTAAAAAAATTACAAAAGAGAAACCATTATATTCAGCAAACTATTGTTGATGAAATCGAAAAAGCAATAAAATGAAATTCAGCTCAATAAACATAGAAAATTTTAGACAATATTACAGTAATGTATTTATTGATTTGAATACTGAGAATGACAAAAATATTGTACTTATTGGAGGTAGAAATGGATATGGTAAAACAAATTTCTTAATATCTTTAGTTTGGTGTCTGTATGGAGAGAAAATTTCGCAGGTTGATGAAAATTTTAAAAAAGAAATTCAAAAAGAAAAAAATTATTCTCAATTTATGAAACAGTCTTTGAATTGGACTGCTCTTAAAGAAGATAAAAACAGTTTTTCAATTGAGTTAAAAATCATTAATTTAGAACTTCCAGAAATAAAGCCAAATGAGAAATCTATTTCTAGTATAATTGTCAAAAGAGATTTTAACATTCAAACAATGAAAGAGAATTTGTCTATCATTAATGAGAATACCAATGAAGAAATTTTCGATGATATTGAGGAAAAAGTAAACTTTATTAATGATTATATAATCCCATTAGATGCTGCTAAATTTGTTTTTTTTGATGCTGAAAAAATCGCTGCCTTGGCTGAATTATCAACAAAGGAGGAAGGAAATATTTTAAACGATGCTTTAGGCAAAATTCTAGGTTTAGATATTTATGATGATTTAATAAATGATTTAGATCTTTATTCTAATAATTTAAGAAAAGAAGGAGCAACAAAAAACATTCAAGATCAAATTTCAGATCGAGAAAATGCCATAAGAATTAATCAAAATCAAATTAATAGCATTGATGATCAAATTGCGGAACTGATAAAAGAAATTACTTTAGTTAAATATAAAATTAAAGATTATGATAATTTCATAAATCAAAATAGCAAAAACAATAATGTGCAATTTGATCGAGCGAGTTTTTTAAATAGAAAAGAACAACTTGAACAAAAAGAAAGTGAATTAGAGCAATCGTTTAATGATTTAAGTGAATTAATTCCACTAGCATTATTAACTGGAAAGCTGGAGGAAATAAATGAACACCTTGCATTACAAGATAAAAACCAAACTATAAAGAATTCATCTTCTGAAATTATTGAAAAAATAGATATTTTTATTGAAAGACTTTTCAATCAAGCTCCGGAGCCTATAAACAGTTCAATGAGTTTAAGAGATAAAATGTTCTATTTCGAAAAAGCACAAGGTTTAAGTTCGGAATTATTTGAACAAAAATTAGAACAAGAGGAATTGGATTTTGAACACGATTTAAATAATTCTGAAAAAAGTTTAATAAATAATACAATTAATGCCGTTAATATTCAGTCTAAAGATGTTTTTGAAAACACAATGGAAAATTATAATTCAATTAAACTTGAGTTAAAAGATGTTACGCAAACATTGAGTAAAATTGATTCCGATCTAGTTGATGATTATATTATTGATAAAATGATCGAAAAAGAAAAGGCTGAACGATCATTAAGTGAAAAAGATCAAAATATTGGTGTATTTACTGCTAACAAAGATAAACTCAAAAAAGACATTGTAAGATTAAATCAAGAATATCATAGTCTGCTTCAAAAAGTTGAAATTACACAATTGAATAAAACAAGATTTCAAAAAACAAGAGAATATATAAATTTGCTACAGTCTTTTGTAGATTCTGAAAAAAAGGCAAAAAAATCTAGTTTAGAAAAAAATATTTTACTTGAATTGAAAAAATTATTACACAAGTTAAATGTAGAGGTAGAATCATCAAAGTTTATTTCAGAAGTTTCAGTTAGTATTTTGCCAGATAATGGGGGTATGAAAATTACATTATTTGATTCAAATGATATTTAAGTTAAGAAAGAAGTTTTAAGTGCTGGTGAAAAACAAATTTATATTTCTTGCTTAATTAAGGCTATTTTAAAAGAATCTATTCAAAGTTTGCCAATATTTATTGATACTCCTCTAGGTAGATTAGATGATGAGCATATTAAAAATATTTTGATGTATTATTATCCTGATTTATCGGAACAAGTAGTTATTCTTTCGACAGATAATGAAATTACTCCAAGACGTTTCAAGGACTTTGAACAGAATGTATCTAAAACATATTTGTTAGAAAACGATGGAGTTAGAACTAATGTTAAATCAGGTTATTTTAAAAGTGTTTAGTTATGATAAGATTTAAAATTGATACAGAAAACTCAGATCTTTTAGATAGGATTACAAATATTTATAGTTTTAAAAGAGATACAATTACTGCAAGAATTGCAATTTCTTTAAGTATAAATAAAGGATCACATTTTGATTTAAGTAATGAAAGCCTTCCTTCAAATGGTCGGGAATATTCACCAACTAGTAGTTTCTTTGGTAGAGTAATAGATGCAACTGACAATTATATTATATTTAAAACGGTATTGGATCAGCATTATCAAAGGGTTTTATCTGAAAATGACATTATAAAATTAGTAAAGTTTCATTTAGATGAAGGATTAAATATTTGGAATAAAGAGCTAAATCAAAAATCAATATCAAATGGTGGTCATATAGATTTTTTAATGAAAGCGATTAAAGACAGTTTGCTTTTAAGGAAAAATATTGTAAGAATTAATACTTCGGCTATAATAGCATCAGAAGTTTCTGAATTCAAAGAGCCATTATCTTTTATTATTGGAAATTATGAAGACGGAACCGATGTTGAAATTAAAATTAACGACTTAAAAGAATTTGATAATAGAAATATTGCTATTGCTGGTATGGCAGGTTCTGGGAAGACACAATTGATGAAAGATATTTTGTATCAAATATCAAAAAACTCAAATAATCAACTCAAATTTATTTTTTTCGATTACAAAGGAGAAGGTAACCCAGAACAATTAAAGACTTTTTTGAATGCTACTAATTGTGAGTTTATTGATATTGTAAAGGATGGAGGAATTAAATTTAATCCATTTTCTTCAATAAGTTTAGACGAAAGAGAGAAGCCGTTTAGTATAAACGCATTCGTTGATACAATTGCAACATTTGTGCCCGGAATGGGTGTAGTCCAAAAAAATAGTTTAAAAACAGTATTAAGAGATCTTTTAGATAGTAAAAAAGGCACTTATCCAACAATAAATGAATTATTTGAAAGTTTAGAGGATTATTATGAATCAAACAAAATCAAACCTGACACTCTTTATTCTGCTATTCAAAATCTAACTGAAAATCTTTTCAATGAAGTTCAAGAGGATATTTTAAAGAAAAGTTTATACTTGAATTTACCGCCAAATTTATCTGATGTTTTGAGACAATTACTTGTTTTTTTATTGTTACGATATTTCAATACATTTTTTAGTTCAACCAATGATGCTGAACCAATAGATGATATTTTCCCATTAAGATATGTTATTGTGATTGATGAGGCTCACATATATTTAAAAAATAAAAATGCTAGAAAAGCACTTGAAGAATTACTTAGATTATTAAGATCAAAAGGAGTAATTGTTGTTATGTTATCTCAAGGAGTTGAGGATTATAAAACAAAAGATTTTGATTTCGCTTCACAAGTTAAATTGCCAATTTGTTTGAATATTCAGAATAAAGATTACAAAATGATTGAATCATTTGTCGGAACGCCTAACAGCAAATATAAATTAGAAACTGAAATTAAAAAACTTGATTCTGGCTTAGGTTTAATAAATCTTAGTGAACCGAAAACTATATCATTAAGGCAGTTTTGGAAAACTATTAAAAAAGATCAAGGTTAAGGATATTGATTTTTAATTTTAAAAGTAAAATTACTTTGTCGCAATTATATACTATATTTGCTACAAAATAACACCAATATAATGCTAGAAACCATTGATTTTAAGTATTAACCAAAATAAAAAAAGCCAAGAGGAGTTCGCGTTTTTTGTTAATAATTTAATTGGTTTTGGTAGTTCAAGAAAGAGCAATTAAATACTGAAAAATTGAGCTACCAAAATAGAACTATTAGTGTTTAATGATACTATTTTTTATAATTCTGCATCACATAATCCATTCAATCCTGAAAACAACAATGTTAATCTAGAACCTATAAATTTTAAGGTTTCTATAAAGGTTGTGTAATAATTTTAATTTTGTGTTAAAATTTATATTCACAACACCTTGATATTGTTGATAAGTACGATTAAATGTTAAAAATTTTGCACAATAATGCACTTCTGTATATATTTGCACTAATCGTACCAGTAGCGCTTCCCAAAAGAACAGCCTTCTGGTCTTTTTTTTTATAACTATATGGCGAACAAATTACCTAAAACCATTGAGGAGCAAATTAATTTTTGTTAGAAAGAGGAATGTTATTTAAGAACATTGATAATGCACCACATTTTCAAAAAAACATCAACTATTATCGATTGAAAGGATATTGGTGGGAAATGCAATCAGACAAGGTAAATCACAAATTCAAAGCAGATAGTTATTTTGAAGATGTTATCGATTTGTATAATTTCGACAGACATTT
This sequence comes from Bacteroidota bacterium, assembly GCA_043738745.1. Lineage (GTDB taxonomy): Bacteria > Bacteroidota > Bacteroidia > Flavobacteriales > Flavobacteriaceae > Flavobacterium. The sequence goes on along the minus strand of JAYUFL010000021.1, from coordinate 25,800 downwards.
ACGCTTACTAATGTTTGATGCCATAGAGCGCATAGAAGTTGCTTTGAGAACAAAATTAATCTATCATTTATCGTTGTGTTATGGATCATTATTTTATCTTGACTATGCTATTTTTACAAATAAATTTAAACAACAAGCAACAATAGAACATTTAACTAGTGAAATAGACAGAAGCAAAGAACAATTCATAGTAGAACACAGACAACATCACAAAGCAGAACCATTCGAAGCTTGGAAAGCATTAGAAGTAACATCATTGGGTACACTATCTAAATTATACAAAAACCTTAACCACCAACTGCCAGAAAAGTCAAGAATAGCGTTAGAATTTGGGTTTAATTCTCATAAAGATTTCTCTAGTTATTTGGAAGCAACAACAGTTATAAGAAACGTAATAGCACACCATTCAAGACTTTGGAACAATAATGTTACAACTAAATACTTATGGCCTAAAAATCTAAAGAACCAACCTATAACCTATGTTCCTGATGAAAATCAAAGAGCAAAAATATTTCCATTACTCTCCTTAACATTATATACTATTGATTTTGTAAGTCCAGGAAATTCAATAAAAGAAAAATTCTTTGGTCTAATAACCGAATATCCAATAGTTCCAGTACACAAAATGGGATTTCCAGTTAATTGGAAAACTCAACCTATTTGGGTTATATAATTATTCCCTCTTTCACCTAAACAAAAAATCCGCATCTATTCAAGTATTCCTTAACTCATAGCTACCGTTTGCTTTATTTGACTTTTTGTATTTCAAATAACAGGAAACTTTTTTCATTCGCATACAAAAAAACCATACATTTCATAACCCAATCCTTCCCAAACACTTCAAAATTTTTATTACACCAAAAAAACAATTTTATAGCATTTTTTTTATAAATACTTAAAAAAACAATTTCCACTCATCGACACTTTTTTACCACTCATCGACACTTAATTGATTTTCATCGAATATAAATAAATATTTTACATTCATTAAATAATTTTATTAAAAATTAAATTCTCAAAATGGCAAAATCATTAAACATACTGTTGATAGAAGACGATGCAATTGAATTAATGAAATTCAACCGAGTTTTAAAAACTATTGATTCGAATCATAAAATAATTGAAGCCAACAATGGCGAAGAGGCTTTAGAAATCTTAAAAGAAAAAGAAATTATTCCAGATATTATTTTATTAGACTTGAATATGCCAAGAATAAACGGTATCGAATTTCTTGGTATTTTGAAACAAGATCCCGTATTAAAATATATTCCTGCTATAATTTTAACCACTTCTAACAACCATACCGATATTTTAGAATGTTATAAAATTGGTATCGCAGGATATGTTCTAAAACCTTTAAAATATGAAGATTATGTTGATAGAATTAAAAAATTGCTTGAATATTGGAGCATCAACGAACTAATCTCTCAATAATTTTACTATGTACGGAATAGTAAACAAAGCAATCGAGGATTTAGTAATTGCCAATTTTGGCGAAGAAAAATGGGAAGCCATCAAGGAAAGAAGTGGCGTAGATATTGATTTTTTTATCAGCAGCGAACCCTACGACGATGATGTAACTTTCAAACTTGCAGTTGCAGTTTCCGAAGAAATGAATATGACCGTTGGCGAGGTACTAATTGCTTTTGGCGAATGGTGGGTTATAAAAACAACATCCGAAAAATATCCCGGACTAATGGATTCAGGTGGCGATAATCTTCGAGATTTTTTAGTAAATTTACCCAACTTTCATAACCGTGTAATGTTGATTTATCCAAAATTAACACCACCAGAATTTAAAGTCAGTAATGTTACTGAAAATGGATTAAATTTACACTACTTTTCTCAAAGACAAGGCTTGCAAGAATTTGTTCGTGGTATAATTCAAGGCTTAGGAAAAATGTTCAATAAGCCAGTATCTTTGGAGTTAATTCAAACTCGAGATGAAGGAAGTTCTCACGAAATTTTTAAAATAAATTGGTACTATGGCGGCATTAGAATTTAATTTTAGCGATGATAGTTTTAACAAATTATTCCCATTTTATATTCTAATTGATTCTGACTTAAAAATAATAAGTTTTGGCAAAAGTTTGGCCAAAATTTGTCCTGATATTAAAAATTCAATCTTGTTTTCTGATTATTTTGAGGTTAGCAGACCGCATATTGACAACCCCACTTTTAACGAATTGGTTCAAAATAGCAATCAATTATCTATTATTAAATCCAAAAATAACGAAATTTCAATTCGTGGACAATTCGAATTAATAGACAATGCACTAGTGTTTGTTGGTTCGCCTTGGTTTGGCTCTATGACCGAAGTTATTGAAAAAAAACTAACATTACACGATTTTGCACTTCACGATCCGCTGTTAGATTTACTTCATATTCATAACAATCAAGAAAATACGGCTAATGAATTGAAAGAATTGCTAACAACAATCAACACCCAAAAAAACAAATTAAAACAAGCCAATAAAGAAATTCGAGATATTGCGCTTTTTCCAACCCAAAATCCCGATCCGTTAATTAGAATTGATACCAACGGAAATTTATTAAAAAGAAATCCTGCTGCCGAAAAACTTTCTTCGTTTGTTTATGACGGAATTAGTTATGAAACCGAAGATTTCTTTAAATTTATTATTACAAAAATCGACCTTGATAAAGAACGTTGGATTTTTGAAACACAAAACAACGATAAACAATATTCTTTTGTTTGTAAAAGTTTGAAAGAAGAAAATTATGTTAATATCTATGGTCGAGATATTACTTTACAGAAAAAAGCTGAGGAAGAATTAAATCGACTTTCATTAGTAGCAAGTGCCAACCAAAATGGAGTGGTTTTTACACAACCCAACGGAATTATTTTTTGGTGTAACGATGCTTATTTAAAACTTACAGGGTTTTCTCGTGAAGAAGTTATCGGGAAAACTCCTATAGAAATTGGAAAAACTCCCGATACCAATAAAAATGAATTGCAAAAAATGATAGAACCGTTCTATAAAGGAATTGCATTTGATGTTGATTTAATGCACGCACGAAAAGACGGAACCAGTTTTTGGTCAAAAAATAAAGGACAACCTATTTTAAATGCTAAAGGCGAAGTAATTCAGTTTTTTGCCTTTATAGAAGATATTTCTTTAAAAAAACGCTACGACGAAAGTTTGCAAATCGAAAAAGAAAAATACCGAAGCATTATTGCCAATATGAATCTCGGGCTTTTAGAAGTAGATATAAATGATGTTATTACACTTGCAAATCAGAGTTTTTCTAATATTAGTGGCTACACACCAGAAGAATTAGTAGGTAAAAAAGCGGCAGAATTTTTACTAACTAAAGAAAGCAAAGAGCTAGTAAAAAGTAAAAATACAATTAGAGAAAACGGAAAAACCGACTCGTATGAAGTAAAAGTAATTGATAAGTTCGGAAAAAATCGCCATTGGTTAATTAGTGGCGCGCCTAACTATAACGCAATGGGCGAACTCATAGGCACCATAGGCATACATCTTGATATTACCGAACAAAAAGAACAAGAAGAAAAATTATATTTATTATCATTAATTGCCGAAAAAAATTTAAACGCTGTAATTGTTGCCGATGCCAACGGAAATATAGAGTGGGCTAACAAAAGTTTTATTGACATTTCTGGCTACACAATAGATGAAATGATTGGCAAAAAACCAGGTCATTTACTACAAGGCAAAGAATCTAATCCAGAAACCATTAGTTATTTGCGGGATCAAGTAAAAAAAGGTTTACCGTTTAACTGCGAGATTATTAATTATTCTAAACAAGGAAATAAATATTGGATAAACATACAAGGTCAAGCGTTGTACAATAAAAAAGGTCAAATTATTAAATTTTTCGCTATCGAAGAAAATATAACTGAAAAAAAAGAACTTCAAGAAAAACAAGAGTTTTTGGTAAAAAGTTTGGCAAAAAGTAATAAAGAATTAGAAGATTATGCCTCAATTGTATCACACGATTTAAAATCGCCGTTACGAAGTATTCATTCTTTAATATCTTGGATTAAAGAAGATAACGACAAGCAATTAAACGATGAAACCTTACAATATTTATCATTAATTGAAGGCAAAGTAGAAAAAATGGATCATTTAATTGAAGGAATTTTGACGTATGCAAAAATCGATAAAGTAGATATGGTTTCAGAAAAAGTAAATACTCATGAAGCAATAGAAAACATTATCAATATCATTCATATTCCTAGCCATATAAAAGTATCAATTATCGGAAAATTGCCAATAATTAATGCCGATAGATTTAGAATTCAACAACTATTTCAAAACATTATAGGTAATGCCGTTAGTTATATAGACAAGCCAATTGGTACCGTAGAAGTTGGTTGCATAAATAAAGATGGCAAACCTATTTTTTATATAAAAGACAATGGACCAGGTATTGCTAAAGAAAATCAAGAAAAAATATTTAAAACTTTTCAATCTCTCGGAAAATCCGACAAATCAACAGGTTTAGGTCTTTCGATTGTGAAAAAAATTATAGAAACCTACAACGGTAAAATATGGCTTGAAAGCGAAATTAATCAAGGAACCACATTTTTTATATCACTAAACAATTAATTATTATGAAAATAGTTCAAGCAACAAAAATTGAAAATCAAGATTGGAAATTTTTGCAAGAAAAAATAACTTTAAAAAATCCGCTGGTTCTGGTTTTTGGCAATAGATTTTTATTAGAAAACGAAAAAATAACCGAAGATGTTAGAACACAATTTCCTTATGAGCATATTGTTTTTGGTTCTACATCTGGCGAAATATCGCATACTAATGTAAACGACGATTCTATTTCGGTAATTGCAATAGAATTCGAAAAAAGTTCCTTTATTATAAAAAGCGATAACATACTTAATTATGATAAAAAAGCAAAAAAACTAGGACAAGCATTGTACGATCAAATGCCAAAAGAAAATTTGAAACATTTGTTTGTAGTTTCCGAAGGAAGTTTTGTAAACGGCAGCGACCTCATTGATGGATTGGAACAAGACATGAACTCTCATATCGCTATTACTGGCGGAATGTGCGGCGATGACGCTCGATTTGAAAAAACATTGGCATCCTACAAAGAAAATCCAAAAGTTGGCGAAGTAGTTCTAATTGGTTTCTATGGCGATACATTAGATATATCGTTTGCTAGTTTTGGCGGTTGGACACCCTTCGGACCAGAACGAACTATAACATCTTCCAAAGGAAATATCTTGTTTGAAATTGACGGAAAACCAGCATTGGATTTATACAAATATTATCTTGGCGATAAAGCAAGCGAGTTGCCTCAAGCCTCCTTATTGTATCCGTTAAATGTAATTCCCGAAGGAAAATCCGAAGCAGTAGTTAGAACCATTTTGAGCATTAACGAGGATAATAATTCTATGGTTTTAGCAGGCGATGTTCCCATTAATTCAAGAGTGCAATTAATGATGGCTTCTATAGATGCCATTGCTACTGGTGCGCAACATGCAGCAGAATTAGCCATCGAAAATCGTAAAAACCCAGCAGAATTGGCATTGATTGTTAGTTGCATTGGTCGTAAACTAGTTATGAATCAACGTGTTGAAGAAGAGATAGAACAAGTTCAAGAAGTTATTGGTAACCATGTAGCAATAGCAGGATTTTATTCTTACGGTGAAATTGCACCTTTCAATGGTAAAAATAATGCTTGCGAATTGCACAATCAAACCATGACATTAACATTAATGAGTGAATAATGAATTCATTATTAAAAAGACAAATCGATAAAAAATTAAAAAACGGACTCAATGATATTGACCTTTTTTTTAATGCCGTAGATGATTCTTATAACAATTTCGAAGACCAAATTTCTATGCTACAACGTGCAATGAAAATTAGTTCAGACGAATTGTTTCTAGCCAATCAAAAACTACGTGACGAAGCAATAGGGCTAAAAGAAATCAATAAAAACCTTGAAAATGTTTTAAATTCAATGAATTTAGAAAACAATGTAATTATTAATTCTGATAATTTGAATTCTGCCGATTATGTAAAACAACAATCCGAAGAAATTGTGCGAATTAACAAGCAACGAGAAGAATTGTTAAAAAGTTTAGAAAAACAAAATCAAGCATTAAGCGAATATGCTCACATGGTTTCACACGATTTAAAGTCACCATTGCGAAGTATAGATACGCTAATTAATTGGTTCAAAGAGGACAATGCTGAAATTTTAGATGAAAAAAAGAATAAATCGCTAGATTTGATTTTATCAAATGTTGAAAAAATGGATTTATTGATAAAAGGAATTTTAGATTATTCGTCTATTGATAAATTAGAAACCGCAGACCGTACCATTGATTTGAATATCTTAATTGAAGACGTTATTAATACAATTCCAATTCCAAATCATATAGAAATAATTTTCAATAACAAAATGCCAACACTAATTGGAAATAAGTTTAGATTCAAACAATTGTTTCAGAATTTAATTCAAAATGCTATAAAATACAACGATAAAGAGAAAGGTTTTGTTGAAATAGGAAGCATAGAAAACGATATTGAAATTGAATTTTTTATTAAAGATAATGGTATCGGAATTAAAGAACGCTATCAAAATAAAATATTTAATTTGTTTTCTAAATTAGAAAATACCGATCAATCATCGGGAATTGGACTTTCTATTGTTAAAAAAATCATAGATTTATATGGTGGGAGAATTTGGTTAGAAAGCCAAGAAACAATAGGAACCACATTTTATTTTACTTTACCAAAACAATAATGGAAAAACCTAATTCGAATTACATCAATCAGTTATCGGGAGATAACGAAGAGTTTAAAGCCAAAATTATTGGAATCTTAAAAAGAGAGTTGCCAGAAGAGATAGAAATTTACCAAAATTTTATAAAAATTAAAAATTTTAAGGCAGCTGCCGAAAGCGTTCATAAATTGAAACATAAAGTTTCTATTCTTGGTCTTGAAAAAAGTTACTATATTGCTGAAGAATTTGAAAATAATTTAAAAGAAAATTTAACTGACTTGCAACCTGATTTTGAAACTATTTTAAACTCAATGCAAGATTTTGTAGATACATTATAAAGTATTGCGCAACATGAATTGTATTATTATAGATGACGAAGAAATAGCAAGAGCAATTATTACTCAAATGATTGCAAATCATGTTGAACTTAACTTAATGCAAGAATTTTCAAATGCCATACAAGCCATAAAATATTTAAATCAAAACGATGTTGATTTGATTTTTTTAGATATTCATATGCCCGATTTTACTGGTTTTGATTTTATTCAAACCATAAAAAATCCTCCAAAAATTATTTTATTTACTTCCGATAAAAACTTTGCAATTGAAGCTTTTGAATACGAATGCATAGTAGATTATTTGATAAAACCAATTTCTGAAGATCGTTTTATAAAAGCCATTCAAAAAGCGAGTGTTTTTCAAATTTCTTCAATAAATTCTCACGATGAGCCGAAAATAATTTCCGACAATAATGTCAAAGAATTCTATATAAATATCGACCGACGATTAATAAAAATAGAATTCGATTCGGTAACAATTGTGGAAGCCAAAGGCGATTATATTCACATAAAAACCGATGGTAAAAATTATGTCGTTCATTCTACATTAAAAAAAATAGAATATAAATTGCCTAAAGATTTATTTCTAAAAGTGCATAGATCTTTTATTATCAATACCAAAAAAATTATTGATATAGAGGACAATAGCGTTCTAATTGGCAAAGATATTATTCCTGTTAGTAGAGCAAACAGACCAGAATTAATGCGCCGTTTAAATTTGTTGTAACCATTTATCGACACATTAACGTTATTGGTCATCAAATACTTTTGATTAATCTAATAATAAAATACTAGTTTGCGTGTTAAACTATATTTGTTCTATAATTAATTTAAAAAATCAAATTATGAAACGAATAGTACTTTTAATCGCATTATTTTCAAACGTAACCTTTTTTGCCCAAAGTTATCAGTTTTTAGGGAGCTACACGTCCGATGGAACGCCACTTTATTTTGTAACTAGTGATGTCATTACAAGTGCAACAATGACATTGATTAGTAACTCTTTACCCGAAAATTATCCTGTGCCTACCTATAATCCACAGTACATTTCGTCGGGCTATCAAACCGATATTATTGTTGATAGTATGGCTGATGTTTGGATAACTTTTATTAGTGAAGGAGCTGGATATAAAAACGTTTTAGGTTTTTATACCTACGATATTAACAATCCGCCAACAACAGCACCAACATCCAGCCAAATAACAATTGTTTTTCCAAATGTTTCGGCACAAGGAAGTGGCGGATCATTAGTTGCGGGAAATAAAGTAAAAATTGGAACTTTTCCTGGAGGAACTGGTATTGGTTGGGTACTTTTAGCCAACGCCTGGAACGGCTCATCAGTAACCAATGGTTTATGGCGATTATTTTCTAATCCTGCCTTTAATCCAGAAGCCAATCCGTCTTTGAGACAACACAATGTGCTTTTAAACGATCCTGATAATGAAAGAGTTATATTGGGTTTTGAAGATATAAGAAGAGATAATGTAAATTGTGATAACGATTTTAATGATGCTGTTTTTTACATAACCTCTAATCCATATACTGCAATGCGAGCCTCTAATTTAGCCGATGTAAGTTCAGCAACCGATGTCTCGTCTGCTAATAATGGTGGATTAGAAAGTAAAGGAGATTTAGCAACATTAATTGCAAAACGTAATTTTAACCGTGTTAAAAATAATAGTTTTGCCGATACACAAGCAAAACAAGCTCCGTTTACAGTTTCTAATGCTTATTCAAGAAATAGTGTTACCAATAACTTTTCAAGTTTAATTCCTAGTACTGGAATGTTTGGAACAGAAACTACATTTGTATCTAGCCCGACTGATTTAGTTGGAATAACCAATGCGCTTGAAGTATATTCAGTAGATTATTATCAGGGTGCAACCAGAGTTGCAGCAGTTTTAGGAACAGCAACAACTAATGGAATTTATGGTCATTCTAAAGCAATTTGCGATCGTTTAAACAATTCTACTCTCGAAGATATTCGTACCTCAACTAAACGGATACGAAATAATTATGGCAAAAATAAAAAGAGCCAATGGTGCCATCGAGTTTGCTTTGAACTTTTCTGTTCAACAATTAAATAATGAAAACAAATTGCACAGTTACTGGAATATTAATCAATATCCGTCAGGAAATTATTTAAACTTTCAGGTTTGGGGTTCGTCAATGGGGCAAGTTTGTAGTATTACGAACTATATTCTATCTCAATTTCAATTGCAAATGCCTTTAAATGAAGATGTTGTTACCAATAGAATTCCAACTGTATTTGTAAAAAAAGGTTGCTATAAAAATGGTCAATTAAATTTAAAAATAGCCAATAAATCTAACGCATCTACTATTGTGTTTTCTGGTAATAAAAAAGCAACTGAAATTGCTTCTGTTGTAAACGAAACTCAAAATATTACTTTATCATCTGCCTTAGAACAAGATATTGTTATTACAACTGGTGGTTTATTTGATATTGGATTTACAATTCAAGAAAATAACGCCTCGACTAATGATGCACTTTATTTGGCTGATGGACCTTGGGGATTGGATTATTTAAACACAGAAACCATAATTAATCAATTATCAATAGAAAACAGTACAAATTCAGTAACTTCTAACGAATACAGTATCGAAAGAAATACAACTGTTGCTGGACAAGTTTTAGGAACTGTAAATGTTTTTAGAAATATTTTGCCAGGCGAATTAAGTTTTGATGCAAGCGCTTATTCGTTAATTCAATTTGCAATTCAAAATTCATTACCTGTTGAAGTAATTTTGGTAACAGAAAACACAAGCAATTGGAACAACAGATTGCGTTTTCAACTTCCTGCAAATGCGAATGCGACTAATTACAATATTGCTTTATCCGATTTTACAAACACTTTGGGACAAACTTTAAATAATGAAAAAATTAAAGGATTTGTATTTTCAACCATAGGGAATTATACTTCATTTCAACCATTTTCAATTGCAGTTTCAAATTTAAAATTAGGTAGTAGTTCCTCTTTAAGCACATCAAATTTCGAGATTTCTGTTGCAACAAAAATGTATAACTATCCAAATCCTTGCCAAGAATCCACAACAATTGTTTTGCCAAAAAATAGTGCTCGTGCAATCGTTTCAATTATTGATGTTAGTGGTAAAATTATACAAAAAAATAATTACGATTTGATTTCGAATGAAATTTCAATAAATTTGAACGGATTGACAAATGGAATCTATTTCTTTGAAGTAAGCACTAAAGAAAATGAAAAATACTTAACCAAATTTATTATAAAATAAATTTAAATTTCTAATTTTAAAGAAGCTATCTTCACTGATGGCTTTTTTTTATGGTTTAAATAAAAATTTTGTAATAAAAAAAATACATTATTTTTTATTTTTATGTATTTCATCGAATATTTTTGCATTTTATCTATTATGTTTATTTATATATATATATTTGAGTTGAATAATAGAAAAAATAGAAACATGGATAAACTTTACTCTACAGAAAATATTCCTCTAAACAATCAAGAGTTGAATTTTTCAGAAATTGATTTTGGATATTATTTGGTTTCAAAAAAATGGTCGTTACCTAATGATAAGTACATCACTTTCGTAAGGAACACTAATTTGGCTTATTGTTATAATTTAAATTGGGCAGGTACCAAAAGTTTGCACGAATTAGAACAATTTGTAAAAGATGATAGCACGGTAATAATTCACTTTTCTTTAATAAAAATTTTTATAAAAAAAGTAAGTATTGGTGAAAACGAAAGTTTTTTTAGATTGCCAAATACTGTAGAGGTTAGAAGAGCTATTGGTTTTAATTAATATGCTTATTTCTATCTTTTAAAGCGGATTTTTAAATAACATCAATATAAAAAAACCTTTTTAAAGTCAATAAAATATAGGCTTTAAAAAGGTTTTTTGTTTTGTTTTTTTATTTCTTAAACTTAAACAAGGGTTTATTAGTAAGGAGCCAATTAAATCTGAATCCAATTTCAGTATAAGTAAATCCCGATGCCGCCGCCGATGCAATATTACTTTTCAAACCATAAATATTTCCCAACAATCGGTCAGAAAATTTGTAACCTAACTTGGCTTGAATTCTATAAGTAGATTGTTTATCTAATTTTTCGATGTATTGAAATCCTGTTGCAATGTTCAAATTATAAAATAACGAATTTGATTCGGTAATTTTTTCGTCTTTCAATAATTCAATAAAAACTTCATAAGCATTAAATTGATTTGGACTAAAATAAATTGTTGGTACTTGATTTTTAAACGAAATGTATTGATAATTGAATCCGCCTTTTAAAACAGGTTTCGATAAAAAACTGTAATACAATGATGTAAATAATAAATTTCGTGTATTGTTGTCTGATTGTGTTGTGTAAAAATATTGTGTAAACCAACCCAATTTAATGTTAGAACCAATGTTGTAATTGAAATAATAATTGTTTGCAGCAATTTTTTTATCAATCAAATCGGTATTAAAATTTTGTAAATCGCGCTTGTAACCCACTTCTAAATCTTGCAATTTCAAAGGTTTAATTTTGAAAAACGAATTGAATAATAATGACGTATAACTTGTTGTTGTTGAACTTGCAGCCGTAATTCCGCCATCAATATTAAAACTTATTTTCGGATGAAATTTATAGGTTGTACCAATCAAGAAATCATTGGCATTGGCATTTACGTTGGTTACTGTATTTTCGGTTTTTCGGTATTGATACGTTGTGTTTACAAACCATTTTGTCGACAGCGGAACGATAATTTGTGTTCTAGAAGTAAGTGCGGTATTGTTGCCATTGTCAAACGAATAACTTAATTTTTCTTCCAGAGTTGGTGTGTGTTCTTCGTTTAATTTCTTCAAAAAATTCATCGCATCGTTTTGATTTTTGAAAATTTCTAAAGTTTGATAAACTGCTTTTATAGATTTGTCAATTTCACCCGAAGCATAATAAGCATTGGCAATTCCTAAATTTCCATCAAATGATTTGGCGTCGTTCACTAAAATACTTTCATAATATTGAATGCTTTCTTTAAAATTACTTTTGTAAATCGCCAAAGTTGCCGATAACGCTAACAACCAATTTTCGTTGGTATATTGTTTATTAAGTTCCTCGATTTTAGTTTGAGACGTCGAATATTTCTTATTCCAAATCAAGGCTTGAACATTACGTTCTTGAGTTTGTTTGATTAGTTTCTCATCTTTGGTTTCATTAATTTTAGACATTGCTTTTTCAGAAATTTCCAATGCTTTTTTTTCTTTTCCAGCAATATGTTCTACTAACGATAATCCGTTTAATGCTAAAATTGGATCAGAATTGGATAATAAAATGTAGGTTTCTCTTCCTTTTTTACTATTTTTGATAATTAAATACAAATTGGCTTTGTTGAGAAGCGTTTCTTTATCATTCGGAAAATCAACTAGAATTTCATTATAAAATGTTTCGGCTTCTGTATATTTTTTCGCTGCAACCATTTCATTGGCATAACCCAACTTAATGTACTTTCTTGAAATCAAAGCACCGGCATTTGCAGGTAAAATTTCTAGTGCTTTGTTAACATTTAATAATGCTTCTTTAAATTCTTTCAGATTAGATAATGTATTGGCAAATCCAAGATGCGCAACAAAATTAGTTGGATTTTCTTCTACCAATTTTGTATAATAAATTTTTGCCTCGGCAAATTTTTTGTTCCAAAGTAACGATTCGGCATAATTCAATTTTATTTCTAAATCATCGGGATATTCACTTTTTAATGTTGTAAATAATGCTAATGCTTTTTCGGGTTGTTTATTCAAACCAACTGCACGAGCATAACAAAGACGTGCAGTTTTGTTTTGTGGATAGTCTTTTAATATTGTGTTAAAGAAAATTTCTGCTTTATCAAATTCGCCTTTTTCTAAATTAGAAAAGCCATCTTTCATCTCCTGTGCATTAACAAAAAAACCAATCAGGATAAAAATCGCAATAATAAATTTTTTAAAAAATGTCATATTATTAGAAATTGTATTAATATTGTTTGCAAGTTAATCATTAAAGAACGTTATTCGTCTGTAAAAATAAGTTATTCGTCGAGAAATAAACATTTTTTCTATTTTTTAGTTGTTTGTATTAGAAATAAAAATGATACCTTACTAATAATAAATATTGTCGCAATTTTTGAAATAAAAAGTCAACTAATTATTAAAATATAATTCGATTATACCTTTAGAAATAAGTCTAATGAAAACAACAAGTTACAACTTGCCATTTATTAAAAAACAATTTACCGCCGAGCAATTTTTTATGTTTTCGATGGTTTTTGTCAATGCAGGAAATTATGTATATAACTTGTTATTGGGTAGAATTTTAGGACCACAAAAATTTGCCGATGCAGCAATTTTAATCACTTTTTTGTTAATATTATCTTTCGTTGGTATGGCTTTTCAAGTTGTTACCACTAAATATAGTGTGATTTATGAAAATAATAAAGCAATTGTTTTTAATAAATTAATGTATAAATCAGCCTTGTTTTCTGGGATTTTTACAGGCATTTTAATAATTGTTTCTAGTAAATATTTACAAAGTATTTTTAAAACCGATACTTATTTAATGTTTGTAATCTTTGGATTTGCTATTCCGTTATACTTTTTAATGAGTGTAAAAAGAGGCATCCATCAAGGTAAAAATAAATTGATTGATTTGTCTAAAACCTATATTTTTGAGATGCTAAGCCGATTGTTGTTTACCTTTTTATTAATTTTTTTATTTTACAATTATACAACGTCAATACTTGTTGCAATTGGCATTGCAGCATCGTTTGTATTTGGATTAATTCCTTTCAAAATTAATAATTCGAACAATTTAATGTCTAGTACTGACAATCAAATTGAAATTAAAGAAATTGCCTCTTTTTTTGCATTAACCGCTTTTTATGAATTTACTCAAATTATAATCAATAACAGCGATGTTATTATGGTAAAACATTTTTTTGGCAACACCGATTCTGGACTTTACGCATCGCTAGCACTTATTGGGCGAGTAGTTTATTTTGTTGCTTGGATGTTCGTTATGCTCTTATTACCAAAGGTTTTACAATTAAATAAAGAAGGAAAAAACACAAAACCAATTTTACTACAATATGTTTTTTACATAGTTTGTTTATCATTATCAATTGTAATTGTAACTTGGTTGTTTCCAGAAACAGCAATTTTACTACTATTTGGTGATAAATATCTTGCAATATCTTTTTTATTGTGGAAATATGCAGTCGCAACCTCTATATTTGCAATAGCCAATATTTTTGCTTATTATTTTTTATCAATAAATAAATATCTACCAGTTGTAATTACTGGCGTTTTAGGATTAACACAAATTGTACTTATTGGATTATTTCACTCTTCGCTAGAGCAAGTTATAAATATGCAAATTCTGGCAATGTCAATTTTATTATTCTTTCAATTACTATTTTTCTTTTATCAAAATAAAACAGAAGCAGTTTAAACCAAATCACAATTTAAAACTTATGAAAATAGCAGTAGTAACAGCATTTCCGCCAAGTAAAGTAACCTTAAATGAATATGGTTATCATTTAGTAAAAAACTTTGTCAAAAAAGATACGATTTCAAGTTTAGTGTTAATTTGCGATAAAACTACCAAAGCCAAACAACTAGATTTTGATCAATCAGAAAAAATTATTGTAAATGAATGTTGGGAATTTAATAGTTATTGGAATTTTTTTACAATTATAAAAGCAGTTTTTAAAGAAAAACCAGATGCAGTATTATTTAATTTGCAATTTGTAAAATTTGGAGATAAAAAAATACCTGCGGCTTTGGGATTAATGATTCCTATGTTTCTAAAATTTTTTGGTTTCAAGACCATTGTATTATTGCACAATATTTTGGAGCAAGTAGATTTAGAAAATGCTGGATTTACAAGTAATAAATTGGCTCAAAAAATTTATAATTTTATTGGAACTACATTAACAAGATGTATGCTTAAAGCCAATTTTCTTGCAGTTACCATCAACAAATATGTAGAAGTTTTAAACAAAAAATACAAAACCAAAAATGTTATTTTAATACCTCACGGCTCATTTGAAACACCACAAAACCCAAATTTTGATTTGCCTGAAGGTCCAAAAAAAATAATGGCATTTGGTAAATTTGGAACCTATAAAAAAGTAGAAATATTAATCGAAGCTCTTCAAATAATTAGACAAACCAACCAACAACCTATTCAAGTGGTTATTGCAGGAACAGATAGTCCAAATACTCCAGGTTATTTGCAATCGGTACAAGAAAAATATGCTGCTACAGAAGGAATTATTTTCACTGGATATGTAGAAGAAAATGATGTAGCACGAATTTTTACCGAAAGTACTGTTGTTGTCTTTCCATACACTTCAACCACAGGAAGTTCTGGGGTTTTGCATCAAGCAGGAAGTTATGGCAAGGCAGTTGTAATGCCAGATTTGGGCGATTTGGCTTTGCTTGTAGAAGACGAAGGTTATAAAGGAGAATTTTTTAATCCAGAAAGTGCCAATTCGTTAGCAATTGCAATAAATAAAATACTTGAAAACGATTCGTATAGAAAAGAAATCGCTCAAGCCAATTACAAAGCGGCTTGTGCCTTGTCTATGGATAAAATTACATATATGTATCTCGAAAAATTCAACCAAATTGCTTAATCATAAGTTATAAACTCAAATGATGGTTTAATTTTTCCTTTCGAATCAATAAAACCAAAGTTTTTTTGTTTATTTTTTTGCCAAGGCCATTTTCCTGCAACTTGGTCTGGAACATAAGGAAAATCGTATAACGTCCAAGACATAAAAGAAAGTTTATTTTTTTTGAATTTTTCTTGTATTTGCTTGTAATACTCAGCCTGATCTTCTTCATTATTTCCTGTCCAGTTCCAAAAACCTTGATAGGAGGGAACTCCGAATTCCTGAATAACAACAGGTTTTTTGGTGGCTTTTTCTAAGGTTGCGTTTTCGGTTTCGAAATCGTCAATTGCATTGTAAAAATGATAGGAAACAAAATCTACTTTATCTTCTAAATTTGTGGCTTCGTAAGAGTTTGACCAACCAATAGTTACCAAATGATTTGGATCGTTTTCTTTAACAACGGTAATCATTTGTTGCAACCAACTCAACACATTTTTTTTATCGCGATTTTCAAAATCCAAATTGGGTTCATTTTTAATATCCCAAGCCAAAATTGCCTTATGATTTTTAAATTCCGAAACTATTTTTTCGGCGTGGCGACTGGTCAATGTCCAACTTTCTAGTGTGTAATCGCTGTAAAAATCAAATAAAGTTACAATTACTTTTAAGTTTTTTGTTTCTGCTAAATCCAATAAAATTTTCAGTTTTTGTAGTTTTTCAGGAATTACATCGGCTTTGCCAAAATCGTCATATTGTATGAAAATTCGAATAGAATTTAGTTTTGCTTTTTTAATAATATCCAAATCATTGGTAATGGTATCTTTATTAAACAATGTTCCAAAAGTATCCCAAGCCGATTTTTTTGGGTAATAATTAATTCCTTTTATGGTAAAATCTACATTGTTGTATTTTATTTTTTTTCCATCTATTTTGAACTCTGGATTTAATTTTATGGTATCTTTTGCAAATGGTTCTAGTTTCATTTTCTGAATGTGTCGCACTCGCCAAAAACCGTCTTCGAGCAACATTAAAACTTTATATGTTGCAGTGTCCTGAACTGCTGTTATTAGTTTTTCGTCTTTAAAAATTTTTTGATATTCTATTACATTTTTATCAGTAAAAACAACTTGTTGACCATCTTCGCTATAAAACTCTAATTTTGGATAATGCTTTAAAGTGGTGCTTTCAATTGTTATTTTATTTTTTAAATTATAGTCTATAGATTGGTATAAATTGATTCTTGCATTTTTGGTATAAAAATCTTCAATACCTTGTTTTTTGTTCTTTTCTAACGATTTATTTTTTACATACCAAGAAAATAAATAATCTTTCTCTATCATTTTTAAGGTGTTAGGCTCCATTTTTCGTCCTACATTTTCGGTGTTTTCCCAGATTACTTTTGGTGCATAAGTGTTTATTGTTTCTTTTTCAAGATGCAACATCGAACTTCTACTCGCACCAGAATTCAAATACTGTAAAATAGTGCTCAGACCAAAAAGTAAAAACGCATTTAACATTATAAATGAACCTATTAAAGCAATCCTAATTGTGTTTTTATTATTTATGAAGCTCATAGTTTATAGTTTCTGTTTTTTTGATAATTCCTAATGTCATAATTTCAAATCGATAACTTTTGGCAGTATAAAAATCTTCTGAGAGTTCAAAAGTAGCCATTCCTTTGGAAGTGTCTTCTTGTAAAGTTGCCACTAATGTATTTTGATTGTAAATTTTTAAAACTACTTTAATTCCATCAGGAGCTATTTGATTCATAAAACTTTTAATTGGTCCAACGTTTATCGTTCTATTATTATTTGTAAATGAATAATTGAATTTTGACAAAACTGGTTTATAATTGATAACCAGCGAGTTGCTTTCAGCCATTCCTATTACAAATGCTTTTACAATATATGTTTCTTGGTGATCGGGATGCAATATTTGTGCTGATGCAATACCGTTTATGGTGGTTCCAAAAGTTTTTAAAATTAAATTATTTTTGGTTTTAATAATAAATGTAGTCATTGTACCATCACTAACTATATTGCCAAATTGGTCTTTAATAGATGAAGTTGTAAAATGTGAAATCTGGTTTCCGTCGGCAAACTCATGATTTCTTGTAAAACTAATGGTAAAATCCTTAGCTAGATTTGGATAAATTTCGGTTTCGATTTCTTTGGTTTCAATTTTATTACATTCTGATGAAACCAACATTTTTCCCGATTTTGTTGGCGAATAAATATCATACCAAGCAATAAAATTTTTGGTTTTTAAATTTAAATTGGTAATATTTTGTAAAAACTGGTATTTTAATTTAACCGTAGTATTTTCTTTTTTGGGATTATCCAAACTATCAGTAGGAACGGTAACCATCATAGTAAATTCTTTTCCTCCAGCCAAAATAGTTCTTGGACCGAGGTAATTCTCGATAACTGTTTTAGTAGCATAGTTTGGTAAAATTTCAAAAGTTCCAGAATTTATTGTTTCACTTTTATTGATTAAAAACCAAGAAACGTCGCCTGTTTTTTGAATATAATTTTTTGGGATTTTAAAAATATAATTTCCTTTTTCAAAACTTGCCTCCAGAATTGTTTTCCCATACGAATGGACAATATAAAGTTGCGGTTTTTCATTTTCAGATTTAGAGTAAAATGCTAATTCTATTGATTTTCCAGCAATAAATTTTTTGGTATTGGAAACCAACTCAAACGATACTTTTTTATCTGAAACCACAGATGTTCCAAATGCCAAAAGAAGCAATGCACTCAATACAAACACTATATAAGTTGCTTTTTTCATTATCTTGGATTTCCTAAATAATTATTAATTTCGATTTTGATAAATTCAAATCCGTTGCCTTTAACTTTTTGCAATTGTTCTTCATTTTGCGCAGCTTTTCTATTTGGAACTACCGCTTTGGATATAGATGCGTTTGCCAAACCGTTTACAAAACAATTTTCTAATGATGATTTTAATGTTTTACAATGTTCTAACTTCAATAATTCATAATCAAAATAATTTTTACGTTGCACACGAACGCCTTCTCGCATAAAAAAATGATCTACATATATCAATTCTTTTTTGTCATTATAATACGAAACTAAAATTTCTGGAATTGTACTTTCTTGAATTCCAAAGTTAAAAAGTGTTCCTTTAATATGATTGTTTTCAATAGCAAAATCAGAAAGTGCGACTTGAGTGTACAAATCAGTAATTGCAACATTTCCAGCACATTGAATATCGAATGTTACAGGATTTTCCTGAATTTCTATGGGTGTAAATTCGTTTGGATTGAATGTTTTTGGTTTTACATCGGTGTTTTTTAACCAAGCTATATCTTCAAAATTTACTTTGAAACTAGTGATTTCCTTAGGCGTCAATTTGTGTTTTATTTCGTATTTCGAATTGAATGAAGCTATTTTTTTATCATTTTTATCATACAAAGTAGCTTTTAAAACTACATCTGCTGGAACATTATCTACATTTTGAACTTCACCAATAATGATATATTGCTTGTTGTATTGAATGAGTTTTGCCGATAAAATTTCTAAAACAGGTTGCTTCAACACATCATCATGATAGGTCATTTGTGTAGAAACAGCGCGTCGTCCGTGTTTAAAATATTCGGTACTATTGTTAGCAAGAAATTGATCAGGCGGAATATCCAAATCGATTTTATTTGGAACTATATACCATTTGCCATTTTCTTTAATAACTTCGTGCGTGTAATCCTTTTGAATGATTTCTAATGGCGTTATCCATTTTGTTTTTGCAATAATTTTGGCAGCGTTTTCTGTTTGTTGCAATACTTGAATGTTTATTGCATCCATTTTGGCATACGAATTTAAAATTCCGTCTTGAACGGCGGTTTCTAGCATAAATTGCGATAAGGATTTGTTTCCTTTTGGATCTAAAAACGAATGCGCTTTTTCAAATTCTTTAAAATCAATGGCATCATAATAAGCTTTTACAACATTTTTTGGGCTTAATTGTGAAGCATTATTTAGATAAAATTGGTACGTAAAATAAAAGACAATTACCAATAAAAAGCCAATCCATAGATGTAAAAGTGTCACTAATTTTCTTGGAAATCTTTTATATTCAATTGCAAACTTGAAAAAATCTGGTTGTGTAATTGTTTTTAGTTTTAACGCTTGATACAATATCATTTGAATATTCAAAACAAAAGCAATAATTACTGTTAATAACGGAATAATTCCCCACATCAGTTTTTGATATA
Organism: Bacteroidota bacterium; assembly: GCA_043738745.1. Classification (GTDB taxonomy): domain Bacteria; phylum Bacteroidota; class Bacteroidia; order Flavobacteriales; family Flavobacteriaceae; genus Flavobacterium. Next base: position 5,850 of record JAYUFL010000021.1, on the reverse strand, counting down.
AAGGAACATCTTCAAACGGAAGAATTTTAGATAATGGCGGTACGTTCAGTTTTTCCCAAACCATAATGCCATTTTCTAATTGTGTTAATCGATGCCAACCACAGAAATATAGTATTGGATCATAGAATTTATCATTTGAAAAAACATACTTTAAATTGTATTTTTCGGGAACTGTTAAAAATTGTTGCAGCGAACCAATGCCTTCCAAACCTCTAAATTTTGAATTTTCCAAACGTTCAACAGCTCGAGAAGTCAGTTCGGGCAATCTTCTGGCTGAGTGATAATTGCCATCAACAGTTAACGCCTTGGTTTGATAAGACAAGGTTGCCATTTGATCGCCAAAACCTAAAGGCAAATACCGCCATTGGTCGTGTTGATCTTGGTTTAAGAAATTAATTATGGGTAACGTATTAATTTTTTGAGGTTGAAACGGACGAAAATATCCTAGTGTAATCGTTACAACAGCCATAAATAAAAACGATCCAGCCAATAATCCAGATATAATTTTATAATACACAGACCCAAATCGTTTCTGTAAATTGGTTCGTAAATCACCTTCAACCAATCGATATACAAATTCTCCAAACATTGGTAAACTCATAATTGCAGCCCAAAGTGTAAATCTATCAAGAGTTAAAATATTAAACGCATTGGTACCTAAAACCTTTAATGGTATTGGAGTTGTTCCGCCAGTTCCAAGAACTGTTAACAATGAAATCGACAACCCAAAAAAGATATAACGTTTGCTGTAATATCTATAAAAAATGTAGGGTAAAAGAAATAATAAAATTCCCCAAGGAATTAAGAAAAACATTAAACCTGATGAAGTAACTTCTAGAAAATTATCACGACTTCCGTGTGGAATTGGCACTTGAGTAATTGGATTATTTTTAGAATTAATCCAATATGGCAGAATACAAAATACAATTAAAAAAACTGCCGACACACCAAATATTATAATTCTTTTTAATAGAGAAAATAAAGTTTGAATAAATAATTTTAATTTGACTTCTTTGTAGGAATTAACTTTCTCACGTGCGACATCCAATACCGTCATTCCAATTAATGGAAAAATAAAAAAAATCATTCCAAATAAAGGCGTAACATGATGCGAACAAACAGTTACAGCAATTAATGAAATTGATGTGAAATAATATTTTTTTCGTCCAGTTTTTATCCAAAGATAAATTTCTGGTAATGCGTGCATTAAAACTGAAATGCCAATAATGCTAGGTAATTGACCAAAAATATGAAGCGTTTCTATAAAAGAAGAGGAGAAAACTGCCAAAAGTGCAGCATATCCGGCAACATTTCGATTACCAGAAATTAAGACAGAAAACCGAAAAACGCCAGTAATAAATAAAATAATACCAATAATAGCAACTGTAAACAAACCAAATTTTAATCCACCAATAAAAGATAACAATCCAATACATTGATGTACTAAAGGTGGATAACCCATGACGGTAAAACCTGTGTACCAACTATAATTCCAGGGTTCAAACCAACTGTGCGCATAATGATTCCCAAAAAACAAATGAATTAATGCGTCATAAGTATTTTCTAAGGTAAAGAAAATAGCACTTCCGTGGAAAACTATACCAACAAGTAATGCAGTTAATAAATATTTATTTGATTTTTCTTTCACTAATAATTTGTTTTGTATAAGTTGTAAAAGTAAATAATAATAATCTTAAAAAAATAAAACTAGTTGGCATTTTTTTTTATATTTGTCTCACCCAAATACATAACCAAAAATGAAAATCTTAATTATAGATGACCAGGAATTAGTATTGCTGTCATTAGAAAAATGCTTAATTGATTTAGGCTATCAGGTTAATACAGCAAAAACAGTTGATGACGCTATTTCTAGCTATGATAAAGAAACTCCAGATTTAGTTATAACCGACATTAATTTATCTACTACTGACAATAATATTGAAACTAATACAACCTATGCAGGATTGGAAATCGTTAAATATATAAAAGTTGTAAAAAATCATAAAACGCCAGTTATGATTTTAACAGGAAATACAGACGAAAGCGTGCTTTCAAAAGGTTTTGATTTAGGCATAGATGATTATATGAAAAAACCTTTAAGTTTTACAGAAATTGCTGTGAGAGTAAAAAAACTTATAGGAAGCAGCACTCTTGAAAATATAAAAATCGATAAAAACAGGTACATACAAAGCAATATTATTGGAGTTGTTATACCTTGTTATAACGAAGAAACTAGATTGTTGGGAGAAGATTTTAAAATGTTTATACATAAAAATTTGGGATATCATTTGTGTTTTGTAAATGATGGTAGTAAAGACAATACTTTGAAAGTATTGAACGAACTTGCAAAAGGCAACGAAGATAGAATAAGCATTTACGACTGCGAGAAAAATGGTGGCAAAGCTGAAGCGGTTCGATTAGGAATGTTGCATTTAGCAAAACAATCACAATTTAATTATATAGGATTTTTAGATGCAGATTTATCGACTGATTTTGAAGATTTTAATGATTTAGCCACAACTATTTCAAGTTCAAACTTTAAAATCGTAAGCGGCTCAAGAATCAACCGTATGGGTGCAGATATTACTAAGCAATCTGCACGAGCAATAATTAGTAAAACTATAAATTTCTTCATACGTAAAACTTTAGGTATGGATTTTAAAGATACACAATGCGGTGCTAAAATCATGACTAAAGAAATTGTAGAAAAAACTTTTCAGAAAAAATTCTTGACCAAGTGGCTTTTTGACGTAGAAATTTTTATGAGAATGAAAAAAATATATGGAGATAAAGAAGCTCAAAATTTAATTTGTGAACAACCATTAAAAAGATGGATTCATGCCGATGGCTCTAAATTATCTATGAAAGATTCAGTAAAAATTGTTTTTCAAATTTTTCAAATTGCTTTTCATTACAGATAAATGAAAATTATAATTTCGAATTAGTAAAAACTGCTTCATAATATTTAATACAAAATATCCTGATATTTCAGATTTAATCAAATACTACTTATAAGTAGGTTAGATTTTAAGAAATTAAAATAAATAATCTAATTAAGTTAAATTATTGCTTTTCTCATAGTGACCGTTTTATTGATTTCTTTAATTCCATTACCACAACGAGAAACATTTTTTTGTTCGGTTGTAAAAAAGAAGTTTTACATTTAATAAGCCACTCCTTTGCCAACGCTCCAAAAGTTTTTGTATGCCCTAGAGCGTTTGTAGTTCAAAAGAAAATTACCAGTAGGGCAACAAAAACTTTCCCCAAGCTGTGTTACATAACGTGGCATTATAGGGCAACAAAATTCGTTTTTATTTACGTTTTTGTATTTCGTCGCCCTATAATAACGTTATGTAAAACAGCCGCCACACCCAACGCGCTTGTGCTTTGCTCCAGGACAACTTTTTGAGCAGCTCCCATCGCATCACCCAGCCGCTCAAAAAACCGTCCTTCACAAACCACTTTCAAAATCCCGAACAACATTTTCTAAAATTTACTAATATATCTATCGCAAGAACTTTAGAATTGTTTTATCAGCGTTGTAGTTATATCGGTAATGTTTGCATTGCTTTTATAAGTGCCAAAAATAGCTAGGAACACTTTCTTAAAACAACAACTTTTGAATATGCTATTTTTGGCACCCACAAAATCAAAAATGCCAGCAAGAGTGTGATTTTTTATTTGCCACAACATTTGTATAAATTGTTTTTACGATGGCCAAGATGCCATAACAGTTCGATACAACTTTTTCTATAAACTGAACATTTCAAACTGAACAAAAATCTTGGCATCAAGCCATCATAAAAACAATCAGAAACATTTCAATAAGCAAATAAAAAACCACACACTTGCCTGCGCTTCTGCCACATCGCACTCGGATTTATCTTTTCATTGTTTTTGTAAGTGTAAAAAATTGCTTTACAACTTCACTTCTAAAATTCAAAATTTGGATAAAGCAATTTTTCACACCCACAAAATCAAATCCAAGAAAGAGTATGAATTTTTAAAACAGAAAAATAATCGGAATGGAATTGTATCACTTTTATCTGTTTTAAAAATTCATACCCTTTCTGAAGAACATCATCTTTCTGAACAAAATTTTTTAGATCTGATTTTATAACAAGCCTATCCGATGCGAGAAAAATAAAAAAAATAAATAAAAAGAAAGTAAAGATAAGTTCCAGTTTCAAGAAAAGAAAGTTCAAGCCCTGCGGGTTTTCAAAAAAATCTCCACCCTACATTCTAGTTCGCAACAACATTTGATTAAAATCAAAATCCCACTCCCGAACAATATTATCGTATAAATCCGGGTAGTGTTTTTTTGAAAAAACTTGCTTTTCTTGAAACCTCCACTTGATGATATGACTTTCTTTTTTTTTCTTTTTTTTTCTTTTAAAAAATTTAATGGCAAAAAGAGGAATTGAAAAACCTCAACTTTTAATCAATAAATATGCTGAATTTCATCATCCAAACCCACCGAAAAGATACTATGTATAAAAACCCGCATTTATTTGTTTTAAACAAAGGATTGAACAGCGGTAAACCTCAAAAAACCGAATTTACAAACAGTTTTGTCATTATTTTTTCAAACAATGAAGATTTAGAAACCGTTTATTGGATTGCGTACAGCCTTTGGAAGTCGAAATTTTAGCATCAATTTTTATGTGGCTCAGTGATTCCATTTTTAAGAATTAATGACCTTAAACACAATTTTTCAACTCGAGTAAGCACTTTATTACTCGACCACGAAGCACATCAAAAAAATATGAAAGCGTTGAGGTTGTTGGAACTAAAATAAAAACAATTTCACGAAAACATCAATTTAATTAACGATTTGCGAAGAGTGATTTTACATCGCTACTGCAAAAAATAGACCCAATTAAGAACTTTAATTATTTAACTATGAAACTATTTATTTTGTACCAAACCGACAATTGGAAAAGCAGAGCATCAAGAGTATGTTTTGGGATTTTTGACACACGAGCAAAAGCCATTGACAGCGCAAAGTGGCAAGAATTGTATACTTTTAATTCCGAAGTTGTGGTTTTAGAGGTAACTCTCAATTTATTTGAAGAAGTTTAATTTCAGAACGTAAAAAAAGCCCAATCCTATTTCGGTTTTGGGCTTTCATAATGTCTAATTCAAAGGTCACCACTCCCGAAGCTTCGGGATAGAATTAGACTATTTTTTGTGCTTTCTAATTAATATTTTGAGCAGTAAAGATATTAAAAAACTGACTATTGCCCCAAGTGTGGCAAGAATAATGGTTTTTAGAACATCTTCCGAATGTAAATTCGGTAAAACACTCAAAAATGTACCGCCAGCGGTACCAATTACAGTCGAATTACTGTGTTGCATCTCCTTTAAAATTTCCCCCTTCGGGGGTTAGGGGGCTTGTAGTCAATTGACTAACTGCCGAAATTACTCCACCAGCAACGGTTAAATAACCGCCAATTGTAACAACAATTGCGGGTAAAGCAATTGGCGCTGCTAGAATTGTTCCGCCTACGGCTGCCAAAACCAATCCGATATTTCGAAGCACTTTAAAAAACTTCGGAGTAGGTGCATTTATTCTATTTATTACATTCATAAATTTATTTTTTTATCGTTCCCATTTGAGAATCTGATTTAATAATTAATTTTACTTCTTCATGAAGTTCTAAAACTGGAAAAACTAAAGTTTTCAATTTCTCTAACGCTTTTCGAGAAAAACTTCCTTTTGCAATTCCAATTCGAAAAGTTACTGGAGCTATACAGCCCATTAATTCCTTTTTAGCGTCATTAGCAGGATGGATTAATATCAAATCTCTTCCTGGTACATTTTGCAAATGCAAGTGCCATTGAAATTTT
>JAYUFL010000020.1:0-6928 GCA_043738745.1 Bacteroidota bacterium | reverse complement strand
GCTCTCTAGTGGTAAAATTTTAGTTTATAGTTTAAAAGCATACCAAGGGCAAGAAGCTAGAGGTTTAATTCGTTTAATGGGAGAAGATTACAATTTTTTGAAGGGTGATTTTAAAATTGACTTAAATAATAATGGATGCGATACAAATGATCAATTTTTAAAAGGTATAAAACTAAACATTTCAACAGGCTCGAATAGTTTTAATTATGTAACTGATACAACGGGCTATTTTAGTATTGGATTATCGAACACTAGCATAATAACTCCAATTCTAGAAGCCCCAACCTATTTTAATGTTTTGCCAACAAGTACAACAGTAACGTTTTCAAATCAAGCAAATACATTTACTCAAAATTTTTGCGTTACAACAAATGGTATTCACAATGATTTAGAAGTTACTATTTTACCTTTAAATGTAGCAAGACCTGGAGTTGTTGCAAAATACAAAATAATATATAAAAACAAAGGCACAATAACACAATCGGGTTCGGTAAACCTGACTTTTGACGATGCCGTTTTGGACTTTGTTTTCGCAAATCCTATTACAACAAGTCAAACTATTAATAATTTATCTTGGAATTTCACTAATTTAGTTCCACTTGAAACCAGAGAAATTATAGCAACACTAAAAGTAAATTCACCTACACAAACTCCAGCAGTAAATGTGGGAGATATTTTATCATTCACTGCAAATGTTATTGCAGCAACTGATGAAACTCCAAATGACAATGTTTTAACATTAAATCAAACCGTTGTAAATTCATTCGATCCAAACGATAAAACTTGTTTAGAAGGAGCAACAATTGCAACAACTAAAGTAGGTGATTATGTACATTACATGATTCGTTTTGAGAATAACGGTACTGCAAATGCCCAAAATATTGTAGTAAAAGACATAATTGATACTACAAAATTAGATATTACAACTTTATTTCCAGTAAAGAGTAGTCATAATTTTACAACAAGAATCGATGGCGAAAAAATTGAATTTATCTTCGAAAATATCAATTTGCCATTTACAACAGGGACAAACGATGGTTATGTAGTCTTTAAAATCAAAACTAAATCGAGTTTAGCTTTGGGTAATAGTTTCAGTAATTCGGCAAATATTTATTTCGATTATAATTTCCCGATTGCAACAAATACGGCTACAACAACAATTTCAGCCGCTTTAAGTCTTCAAGATTTTGATTTCTCAAATTACTTTGATGTTTATCCAAATCCTGTTGAAACTGTTTTAAATATTACTAGTAAAGAAAATATAGAAGTAAGTTCTATTAATATATACAATACTCTAGGACAATTGGTTTTAGTAACACCAAATGCGCAAAATACCAAAAGTGTAGATGTTTCGAGTTTAACTTCTGGAAATTATTTTATCAAAATAAATTCAGACAAAGGAACTTCCAATACTAAGTTTATAAAAAAATAATGCTTTAATTTTTTCATATAAAACATAAAGTTAAAAATTATATTTGTAATTCAAAATTTTACATACAAAACAAAAAACCTATCTTTGCATAAATTTAAAATATGTTATTCGAAGATTTACCATTATCAAAAAGTATACAAAGAGCCGTTTTTGAACAAAATTACATTACAGCAACTCCAATCCAAGAACAAGCAATTCCAATAGTCTTATCTGGTCGTGATTTAATAGGATGTGCACAAACTGGAACTGGAAAAACAGCAGCATTTGCGATTCCGATTATACATCAATTGCACCGAATTATTGGTTCTTCCAAAAAATCCCACCCAATTCGAGCCTTAATTGTTACTCCAACAAGAGAATTAGCCGTTCAAATTGGTCAAAATTTTGACCAATACGGTAAATATACTAACATAACACAATTAACTATTTTTGGTGGTGTTAGCCAATTACACCAAGTCGATACTTTGCGAAAAGGTGTAGATGTGCTAATTGCAACTCCTGGTAGATTACTAGATTTAGTAAAACAAGGTTATATAGATTTGGACTATTTGCATACATTAGTTCTCGACGAAGCAGATCAAATGCTAGATATGGGTTTTGTAAACGATGTTAAAAAAATAGTTAAATTAACACCTAAAAATCGTCAAACACTTTTCTTTTCGGCAACAATGCCAATTGCAATTCGGGAATTAGCACAATTATTTTTGAATGATCCAGCAACGGTTTCGGTATCTCCAGTATCATCAACTGCCGAAAATGTGGAGCAACGTGTCTATTTTGTAGATAAAACCGAGAAAAGAAATTTATTATATCAATTAATAAAAAATGAAAATATAACTGATGTTTTAGTTTTTTCCAGAACAAAACATGGTGCAGATAATGTTGTGAAAGCCTTACGGAAACACGATATAGCCGCCGAAGCAATTCATGGAGATAAATCTCAAAATGCCAGACAACGAGTTCTAGATGCCTTTAAAAAGAAAGAAGTTGGTGTTTTGGTTGCTACGGATATTGCTGCTCGAGGAATTGATATTGATCAATTGCCGTTTGTAATTAATTTTGATTTACCCAATATTCCAGAAACCTACGTTCATAGAATTGGTCGTACAGGGCGCGCTGGAAATGGTGGTGTTGCTATTTCTTTTTGCAGTAAAGATGAAGATCAATACTGGAAAGACATTAAAAAATTAATAAAAGTAGAGGTTACAATAGTTTCAGATCACCCGTATCCGTGGCATTCGGGCGATAGTCCGGATGTTATAAAAGAGACACCCAAAAATTCTAATAGAAGTGGTGAAAAATTTAATTCTAGAAAATCAGAAGTCTCTAAACAAAATAAAAAACGCTGGTATTAACCAGCGTTTCTTTTGTATTTAAAATTTACTATCTAATTAATTTTCTGTATTTCAATCGTTTTGGAGTTAAATCACCGCCCAAACGTTTTTTCTTATTTTCCTCATATTCCGAGAATCCACCTTCAAAATAATACACTTCGGAATTTCCTTCGAATGCTAAAATGTGCGTACAAATTCGGTCCAAAAACCATCTATCATGCGAAATTACTACTGCGCATCCTGCAAAATTTTCTAAACCTTCTTCTAATGCTCGTAAAGTATTAACATCTAAATCATTGGTTGGCTCATCTAGCAACAGAACGTTTCCTTCTTCTTTTAAAGTCATTGCAAGATGAAGTCTGTTTCGTTCTCCACCGGATAGTGTAGAAACTTTCTTGTTTTGTTCACCTCCACCAAAATTAAATCTTGATAAGTATGCTCTAGAATTAACTTGTTTTCCTCCCATCATAATCATTTCTTGACCATCGGCAAAATTTTCCCAAATAGATTTATCTGGATTAATATTGGAATGTGCTTGATCTACATAAGCAATTTTTACGGTTTCGCCAACAGTAAATGCACCAGAATCGGTTTCTTGTTCTCCCATTATCATTCTAAAAATGGTAGATTTTCCTGCGCCATTTGGCCCAATTATTCCAACAATACCTGCTTGTGGCAAAGTAAAATTTAAATTATCATACAATAATTTATCGCCAAATGCTTTGGCAACATTTTTGGCTTCGATTACATTAGTTCCCAAACGTGGCCCATTTGGGATATAAATTTCTAGATTTTCATCCAGTTGTTTTTGGTCTTCGTTTAGCAATTTATCATAATTTTGCAAACGTGCTTTTTGTTTGGTTTGTCTTCCTTTTGCTCCTTGACGAACCCATTCTAACTCGCGTTCTAAAGTTTTACGACGTTTGGACGCTACTTTTTCTTCGCCAGCCATTCTAGTCGATTTTTGATCTAACCAAGAGGAATAATTTCCTTTCCAAGGAATACCTTCACCACGATCTAATTCCAAAATCCAACCTGCAACATTATCCAAGAAATAACGGTCGTGCGTTACTGCAATTACGGTTCCTGCATATTGTGCCAAATGTTGTTCGAGCCACAAAACCGATTCAGCATCGAGGTGATTCGTAGGTTCATCGAGTAACAAAACGTCTGGTTGTTGCAATAATAATCGACAAAGAGCCACACGACGACGTTCTCCACCAGAAAGATTTTTGATTGGTGTATCGCCTTCTGGAGTTCGAAGTGCGTCCATAGCAATTTCGAGTTTGGTATCGATTTCCCAAGCGCCAAGTGCATCGATTTTGTCTTGCAATTCGGCTTGTTTATTCATTAATTTGTCCATTTTATCTGCATCGGAATAGTTTTCTTCAAGACCAAACAAATCATTTATTTTGTTATATTCGTCAAGAACTTTCATGGTATCGGCAACGCCTTCACGAACTATTTCGATTACTGTTTTATTATCGTCAAGAATTGGTTCTTGTTCAAGATAACCAACCGTGTAACCTGGTTGAAAAACGACATCGCCTTGATAATTTTTATCAACTCCTGCAATAATTTTCAATAAAGATGATTTTCCCGAACCATTAAGTCCAAGAATTCCAATTTTTGCTCCGTAAAAGAAACTTAAATAGATGTTTTTTAGCACTGGTTTATCAGCACCAGGATATGTTTTACTCAATTTTTGCATTGAGAAGATAACTTTTTTATCGTCAGACATTTTTTTAGTTTAAAAAATTTATATATTTAAAATTTAGGTTTTTACAATCGTCCTTTTAAGGAATTGAAAACCCAAGCAATGGCAAAAAAACCTATTCCTACCGTTACAAATCCCCAACCAGCCACATCGGCATAGCGATAAGCACCAAGTCCGATAAGTATTAGACCCATCAAAATCATGAGTAAAGTTGCCCAACCCAATACTGAATTTTTATTTGTTGCCATTTTTTTTAATTTTAGAATTGCAAATATCGTGAATTTATAAGGAAATTAGAAATTTAGTTGAAAACCTTTACCAACATTTCTTTCAGTAAATCGTGAGTTGGCATTGCGTTTGCTCCTACTCCTTTGCTTTTTACATCTATATCGCGCAAAGTTCCTATAATCTGGCTTACTTTTTTCATGGGATAATTTCGTAATGCTGTGTCGTAATCTTTCATAAAAAAAGGACTTACTCCAAGAATTGGTGCAACAGTTTTAGGATTTTTATCTTTTAATCCGTGGTATTTTAGCAATTTTATAAAAAATGAAAAAACTAAACTTGTGGTAACAACCATTGGATTGTCTTTGGGATTATCCGCAAAATATTGAGCAATTTGATAGGCTTTGAGTTGGTTTTTAGAACCTAATGCATTTTGCAATTCAAAAACATTAAAATCTTTGCTAAATCCAATGTTTTCTTCAATATTTTTGGCAGTTATTACGCTTCCTTTCGGTAAAATTATTTGTAGTTTTTCGAGTTCGTTGTTAATTTTACTCAAATCATTACCCAGAAATTCGACTAACATTGCGTTGGCTTTTGGTTCTATTTCGTAACCTTTTGGTTTTAGAATCCTTGTAATCCATTGTCCAACTTGGTTTTCATACATTTTTTTGGATTCATAAACCAATCCATTTTTTGCAAGAAGTTTAACGGCTTTTTTACGTTTATCTAATGTTTTGTATTTGTAACAAAAAACCAAAACGGTTGTTGGCATTGGGTTTTCGGCATATTTTTCGATATTTTCAATCGTTCTGGATAAATCCTGTGCTTCCTTTACAATTATTACTTGTCTTTCGGCCATCATTGGATAACGTTTTGCTGCCGAAACTATGTCATCGATAGTAACATCTCGACCATAAAGCACCGTTTGATTGAAACCTTTTTCCTCCTCGGACAAAACATTTTTTTCGATATAATCGGATAATTTGTCAATATAATAAGGTTCTTCTCCCATTAAAAAATAAATGGGTTTTATATTTCCTGATTTTATATCGTTTACAATTTTTATAATTTCGTCCACAAAAATCTTTATTTGGTTATTCGTTAATTTGATAATACTTTTGCGTTATGCAACCACTCAATTTTCCGACTTATTCATTTCGATTCAAAAATAGTGAAAATAAAGTATCTATTTTTGATGAAATCAGGAAAAAATTTATCATTCTCACGCCCGAAGAATGGGTTCGACAAAACGTAATTCGGTATTTATTAGAAGAATGTAACTATCCAAAATCATTGATAAATGTCGAAAAAGCATTAAAAATCAATGGATTAACCAAACGTTATGATATAGTAATTTTTAATAATGATGGCTCTATAAATATTTTGGTGGAATGTAAATCGACGGATATAAAAATTTCGCAAACAGTTTTTGACCAAATTGCACGTTATAATATGACATTGAAATCCAACTATTTGATGCTTACAAATGGACTTAATCATTACTTTTGTAAAATGGATTTTGAAAATGAAAAATATTCTTTCCTAGAAAATCTACCAAATTATACACTTTAGATGAAAATTGCAGTTGTAATCCTGAATTGGAATGGTCAAAAATTGCTCGAACAATTTTTGCCTTCAGTTATAAAATATTCTGAGCAAGCAAGCATTTATGTTGCAGATAATGCATCTACAGATGATTCGATTTTGTTTTTAAAAACTCATTTTCCATCAATAAAAATCATCGAAAACAAAGAAAATTTTGGTTTTTCAGAAGGTTATAATCAAGCCTTAAAACAGGTAAGTACCGATATTTTTGCGTTAATAAACTCGGATATAGAAGTGACCGAAAATTGGTTAAACCCTATAATCAACACTTTCGATAACAAACCACAAGTTGCTGTTATTCAGCCTAAAATATTAGATTATAAAAACAAAGAATATTTTGAATATGCCGGTGCTGCAGGAGGATTTATCGATAAATATGGATATCCGTTTTGTCGTGGACGTATTTTTGAAACTTTAGAAAAAGATACTAATCAATACGATGACGATTCCGAAATTTTTTGGGCATCGGGTGCTTGTTTTTTTATACGAAGTTCGGTTTATAATGAAATGAATGGTTTTGATTCCGATTTTTTTGCACATCAAGAAGAAATTGATTTGTGTTGGCGGATTTTTAATAAAGGTTATAAAATAGAATATAACTCAAAATCAGTT
>JAYUFL010000019.1:0-18659 GCA_043738745.1 Bacteroidota bacterium | reverse complement strand
AAATTTTATCGGTATTCAATTCATTACAAGAAGAATACAGAATTGACAATGTTTTTTCGCATCAAGAAACTGGAATAAAAATCACCTATGATCGTGACAAATCATTCTCAAGATATTGCAAAAATAATTTCATAAATTGGAAAGAAAACATTAATAACGGTATTTTTCGTGGACTAAACGGTAGAAAAAATTGGGTTCAGAATTGGGAAGCCTATATGAATTCGCCACAATTTGTTTTCAATCCAAATCCTGATAGTTTTTTAAAAATTGATGAAATTGAATATTTAGAAAAATCTTTCGAAATAAAAAATCTTGAAACATTTCCTGATAAAATTTTCCAAAAAGGCGGTTCAACAATGGCTGGAAAATATTTAGGAACATTTTTCTCAGAGCGCTATTTTTCTTATAGTTATCACATTTCTAAACCAACGTTAGCACGAAAAAGTTGCAGCCGATTGTCGCCCTATATTGCTTGGGGTTGCGTTTCGTCTAGACAAGTTTTGCAAAAAACTGCTGCATTTAGATTGACTTGCAAAGATAAAAGACAAATAGATTCGTTCGTTTCGAGATTGACTTGGCAAGCCCATTTTATTCAGAAATTCGAGATGGAAGAGATTATGGAATTCGAAAGCGTCAATAAAGGATTCCATTCATTGAAGAAAAAATTAAATCCAGCACAAATTTTGGCTTGGCAAACAGGTAAAACAGGTTATCCTTTAGTCGATGCTTGTATGCGTTGTCTTAACGAAACGGGTTATTTGAATTTTAGAATGCGGGCAATGGTTGTGTCATTTTTCACTCATAATTTGTGGCAACCTTGGCAGGAATGCACCAAACATTTGTCGCAAATGTTCTTGGATTTTGAACCCGGAATTCATTATCCACAATTGCAAATGCAAGCTGGCGAAACGGGAATCAATATGTTACGAATTTACAATCCTATAAAAAACAGTATAGAGCACGATCCAAATGGAGAATTTATTAGAAAATGGGTTCCAGAATTGGCAAATGTTCCAATTCAATTTATTCATGAACCATACAAAATGACATTTCTTGATCAGAAATTCAATAATTTCGAAGTCGGAGTCGATTATCCAAGCCCGATTGTAAACATGGAAAAAACAAGGAAATTTGCAAGCGATTTTCTTTGGGCTATGAAAAAAAATCCTATCGTAAAAGCCGAAGGTTTACGAATTTTAGGAATGCACACAATGGCAAATGTTGGCGATTCGGATTAATATTAAATTTTAGATATTAGATTTTAAATATTTGCAAGATTACATTACACAATTTTACAATATACATTTTAAAAAAAATGACAACCGAAAAAAAAGAATTAACAGACATCGAAAAAGACCGAATCATAGAAATGGCTTGGGAAGACCGAACCACTTTCGACTCCATTTTAATGCAATTTGGACTTAAAGAGCAAGAAGTTATTAACTTAATGCGTACCGAAATGAAAGCATCGAGTTTTAGGATGTGGCGCGCTCGTGTGCAAGGTCGCAAAACTAAACACGCAGCATTACGCTGTTACGATCCGCAAGATTCTCGTTTCAAATGCACGATGCAAAGACAAATTAATAATAATAAAATATCTAAAAGATAGTATTCAGTATTCAGGTGGCAGTTTTTAGTTAGCAACTTGTTAAAAATATAGATTTTAAAGAAAAAAGATAATAGAACAAAGACAAATGAAAAACATAGTAATAATAGGTGGAAGCAAAGGAATTGGTTTCGAAATCTTGAAACAACAATTGGCAAATAACAATCAGGTTTTTAATATTTCTAGAAACGCTCCAGAAATTTCAAACCCAAATCTAAAACACTTCGAATTGAATGTCTTGACCGACACATTACCAGAAATCGAAAATATCGATACCTTAATATATTGTCCAGGTTCAATTAATTTGAAACCAATTGGAAGTCTAAGCATCGACGATTTTAGAAATGATTTCGAAATTAATGTAATCGGAGCCGTAAAATCCATTCAAAAATATTTGCCAACACTAAAAAAAGGAAACGATCCGTCGATTGTGCTTTTTAGCACCGTTGCTGTAAAACTCGGAATGCCTTACCACGCGAGTGTTGCCACTGCAAAAGCAGGAGTCGAAGGTTTGGTAAAATCGCTTGGAGCAGAATTGGCGAGTGTCGTTCGCGTGAATGCAATTGCGCCGACAATTACCGAAACTACGCTTGCAGCCAATATTTTACGTAACGACCGCATGAAAGAAAATATGGTCGAACGCCACCCAATGAAAAACTATTTGAAACCCGAAGAAGTAGCAAATATGGCAAATTTCTTGATTTCTGAAAACGCAAAATCTATTTCAGGTCAAATTTTCGAAATGGATTATGGATTGGTAACTTTCAAGATGTAGCAATTTTTGGGCGTGACCCGAAAAAGGTCAGGCTATTCACTCCCACTTTTTTCAAAATGGCAGAAAAAGCCTTTTCGAAAAAGAGTTCCGTTACTATCCTTCACGCAAAAGAAACATAAGGAAAACATTAACTTTCGTTCAAGAATAATAACCAAAACCGTTACTTAAATTTGTAAAAATATTTAAAACTCTTAATGAAGAACTACGAAAAAATTGAAATTTACAATACCGAAAAATTAGAACAAATTTCTAACGGTTACAAAGCAATTATCGAAAATCTAGGTGAAGATACTAACCGTGAAGGTATTCTTAAAACGCCAGAGCGTGCTGCCAAAGCCATGCAATTTCTAACACAAGGATACGATTTAGATCCATTAGAAATTTTGAAATCGGCAATGTTTACTGAAGATCACAAACAAATGATTGTCGTAAAAGACATCGAAGTGTATTCTATGTGTGAACACCACATGTTACCCTTTTTTGGAAAAGCGCATGTTGCCTATATTCCAAACGGTAAAATTGTAGGTTTAAGTAAAATCCCAAGAGTTATTGATGCTTTTGCTCGCAGAATGCAAGTTCAAGAAAGATTAACAGATCAAATAAAAGATTGCATTCAAGAAGCCTTGCAACCACTTGGAGTTGCTGTTGTCATTGAGGCGCAACATATGTGTATGCAAATGCGTGGCGTTCAAAAACAAAACTCATTTACTACTACATCCTCATTTACAGGTGCATTCGAAAATGATATAACTAGAAGAGAATTTATTAGTTTGATTTCTAATAAATTGAGTTAAATTTGTCATTTTCTTGGATGAAATTCGTTAATAACTTTCGTGAGATGTTTACGATCTAAATGAACATAAATTTCAGTTGTTGTAATCGATTCGTGACCCAACATAAGTTGAATCGAACGTAAATCGGCTCCATTTTCGAGTAAGTGTGTAGCAAATGAATGGCGGAAAGTGTGTGGCGAAATCGATTTTATGAGTTTAATTTTTTTTGCTAAATCTTTTATGATTGTAAAAATCATGGCTCGTGTTAACTTTTTTCCTCGTCGATTTAAAAACAATGTATCTTCGTGACCTTTCTGAATAGGAATATGATTTCTTTTGGTCGTGGTATAAATTTCTATGTATTTCTTTGTTAATTCTCCAATGGGTACAAAACGTTGTTTGTTGCCCTTTCCTGTAATTTTTACGAAACCTTCGTCGAAAAATAAATCCGAAATTTTTAGCGAAACCAATTCCGTAACACGCAAGCCACAACCATAAAGCGTTTCTAACAGAGCGCGATTTCGCTCGCCTTCGGGCAAAGACAAATCGATTGCGTTAATCAAATTGTCAATTTCATCTATAGACAACGTGTCGGGTAATTTTCGACCTGTTCTGGGAGTTTCAATGAGTTCCAAAGGATTATCAGTTCTATAATCTTCGAAAATTAAATAGGCAAAAAAACTTTTTAAACCCGAAATTATTCGAGCTTGCGAATTGGCATTAACTTCTTTCGAAATGCTGTAAACAAATTCTTGAATGGTTTGGTCGTTAATTTCTATTGGAGAAACATCGATAGTATTCTTATCTAAAAAAACACAAAGTCGCTCAAAATCAAAACTATAATTTTCGATAGTATTTTTGGACAAACCTCGCTCAATTTTTAGATACGATTGATAACTTTTTATATAACTACTCCAATTCATGTAACAAAGAAACGATATTTTTTGGCATAAAAAAACCACGCAATTTGCGTGGTTTGATTTGTTTATTTTTATAAATATTAGAATTTGCGTCCTAAAAAAAAATATTATTTTCTCCATTTTCCACCACCGATATAAAATCCAAGATTTATTCCAAAATAGGAATTAGAAATTGTTCCTACATTTGTACCAGAAATGTTTTGTAATTTTGATTCAGGAATTAAATTGTATTCAACTGCCAATCTAAAATGCTGATATTCGAAACCTCCCATCAATAAACCTCCAATTTTTGTATTAGCGTCTATATTTGTTGGTTGAGTGTAACTTCCTGTTGTATTGTTTACTTCTACATTTGCAAGACCGTTGTAACTAATACCACCACCAACAAACGGAACGAAGTCTTTACCAGATTTGTTGAAATAATAATCGAAAGTTGCTGTATAAAATGCAACAGCACCAACTTTTGCACTTGTTGTTTGACCATTTGTAGATTGAATGTCTTTGACCAATCCTGCGGCTCCAATTTTCAAACCAATGTTCATGTTGTCTGCAATATTATATTTGGGTTCTATTGTAAAAATAACACCTCCACCTCCTGCGGCAGGAATTGCATAACCCAAGTCGATACCTACTCTAAATCCACCTTTTTTTTGTGCAAAAGTACTACTAAATGCAAAAACTGTAACTGCCACTAAAATAATTTTTTTCATTTTTTTATATTTTATAAATTTCTTGCAAATCTATCTAAAAATTTACTTAATACATACCTGTATTTTTTATTAGGGGAAATTTTTATTGAATTTTAAATAAAAAGGATTAGTTTGTTATTATTTTGTATTAAAAATCATAAATAATTATTAAATTTAGTTTTATTCTTAATAAAATTAAAAAGATACTAAATAGAATCCATAAAAAAACCACGCAAATTGCGTGGTTTGATTTGAATACTGTCGGAATTATAAAAATTTGTAACCTACATTTAAAGAGAAAACATTATTTTTTATATCACTTTGACCACTTATAGGATTCTTGTTAATTGCTGTTAAACCTAAATTATATCTCAAATCAATCAATATTTTTTTTGAAATATCGAAGCCAACACCAAAATTTAATCCAAAATCAACTGAATTGTAATCTGATTTTGCATCATTATTATACGATGCAAAACCTGGAACATTAGTAACTAGTTTGTCAGTTGCGGCTACTACAAAACCAGCTTGTGGGCCAACTTGCAAACTTAATTTTGGTGCAACAAAAAACTTTGCCATTACGGGAATATTAATATAATTTATTGTTGATGTTCCTGTAGTTTTAAAACCTCCACCAGAAGCAGAAAGTTCTGTACCTTGCATTGAAAATAATATTTCTGGTTGAACCGAAAATTTAGGAGTTATTTTTACATCTGCAAAGAAACCTACATTAACACCCAATATCGGATTTTTTGTAATACCTGACGTAATTGTTTGATTTGTATTAGCAACATTTAAACCGCCTTTAACACCAAACTCAACACCTTGTGCATTTGCTAAACCAAATGCGAATACTGCAATTGCAGATAAAATAACTTTTTTCATTTTTGTTTATTTAATTGTTATAAAACAAAAATAGTAAAATATTCGACATTCTTACAAAAATTTGAAAGAAATTATTTTTCATAATATTTTCTAAAACATTCATTTTATAAAATTGCAATATTCTATTTTTACAAAAAGAATTTATATGAAGATCATCATCATCAACGGACCAAATCTCAATCTTTTGGGTAAACGCGAGCCATCTATATATGGCAGTGAAACATTCGAAACGTATTTCGAAACTCTAAAACAAAAATATCCTCAGGTCGATTTGCAGTATTATCAAAGTAATATCGAAGGCGAATTAATTTCGAAAATTCAAGAAGTTGGTTTTGATTATGATGGAATTATACTCAATGCCGCTGCCTACACACACACCTCAATTGGTATTGGCGATGCTGTAAAAGCAATTTCAACTCCAGTTATCGAGGTACATATATCGAACACTTTTGCTCGCGAAGAGTTTCGTCATCAATCGTTTATTTCGGCGCATGCAAAAGGAATTATTGTTGGGTTTGGAATGAAAAGTTATGAATTAGCGTTGTTATCGTTTTTAGTTTGAATTTATTTATAAACTTATACAACCATTCCATATTTTTTTGCGTCTTGATATAAAACCTCATCCATGAAAAAATATATTTTACTACTTTATATTATATCCTTTTCTAGTTTTTCTCAAGTTAAAGGAAATATTCAAGACGAAAAAGGAAATCCATTGCCGTTCGTAAACGTTTTTGTAGAAAACACGTATAACGGAACAACATCTAACGAAAACGGAGATTTTGAATTGATTGTAAAATCGACTGGAAAATTCACAATTATTTTTCGGAATTTGGGATACAAAACCAAAAAAGAAATCATTACAATCGATAAATTCCCTTTTGAATTGAACGTTAGATTATTAAATGAAGACTTTAAACTCAACGAAGTTACGATTGATAGAAAAAATAATCCTGCAATACAACTCATCAAGAATGCTATTGCTTCACGAAAATCAAATTCTGAAAAGAACGGAAAATTTACTGCCGATTTCTATTCTCGTGCGATTTTTAAAATCAAAAATTTGCCTAAAAAAATTATGGGAATGAAAGTAGATATTGGCGAACAAATGGAATCGAATTTGGATTCGACAGGAAGTGGCATTATTTACCTTTCGGAAACCGTTTCGAAGATTACTTCCGAAAAGCCAAATAAACTAAAAGAACGCATTATTGCATCAAAAATTTCGGGAAACGACAAAGGTTTTAGTTATAATTCGGCTCGAAATTCGGATTATGATTTCTACGAAAATTTAGTAAATTTCAACATTGGAATGATCTCTCCAATTGCCAGTAATGCTCTAAATTATTATAAATACAGAATCGAAAGTTCTTTTTTTGACGAAAATAAGCAATTGATTAACAAAATAAAAATTACACCAAAACGTGACAAAGAGCCTGTTTTTGAAGGTTACATATACATAGTCGAAGATTCTTGGGCAATTTATGCCGTTGATTTAGACATAAAAGGCTACCGAATGAAAAATGAGTTTACAGAAACGATGACTGTGAAACAAAATTTTAATTTCAATTCCGAGAATAAAATTTGGTCAAAAAATTCGCAAAGTTTAGCATTTATCGCAGGAGCATTTGGAATAAAATTCGATGGAAAATTTAATTATGTTTTTAGTAATTACGAATTCAAAGATTCTTTTGATAAAAAGACATTTGGTAAAGAAATTTTGAGTTTCGAAGACAATTCCAATAAAAAAGACAACGATTTTTGGAATTCAACTCGACCAATTCCTTTAACTCCAGAAGAAACAAATGATTACAAGAAAAAAGACAGTTTGCAAATCATTCGGCTTTCGCCAAAATATTTAGATTCGATTGATAAAAAGCACAATAGATTTAGTTTTGCAGAAATTATCACAGGCTATGATTATAGAAATTCGGCTAAAAAATATTCGTTTAATTATAAAGGATTGCTAGATATTAGTGCATTAAGTTACAATACTGTTCAAGGCTATTCGGTTGGGTCTGGTTTTAGTTATAAAAAATTGAATGAGCAGCGAGGTAAAACTACCGACATCAAAACCGAAATAAACTATGGATTTTCAGAAAAACGAATTCGGGTTTCGGGAGAATATTTGCATCGTTTTAATAACAAAAACTATGCAAATATTTCGATTTCTGGAGGCACAAAAGTAGCGCAATTCAATTCGAGTCCGCCAATTAGTAATTTTATAAATTCAATTAGCAGTTTGTATTTCAAAAATAATTTCATGAAGTTGTACAATCTCGAATTTGCTAAAATTGCCTATGGTCAAGAAGTTGGAAACGGAATTTTCTTGAATGGAAAAATCGAATACCAACAACGAAAACCATTGTTTAACAACACCGATCATGCGGAATACAACAACGGAAACATGTATACCTCCAACAATCCATTGGCTTCAAATGATTTTGTAAATGCTGGTTTTGATGCGCATCATTTGTTTAAATTTGGTTTGAATGCTCAAATTAATTTTGGAAATAAATACTTGACTCGACCAGACGGAAAATTCAATATTCCAAACAAAAAATATCCAACATTATCCGTTGGAATAGAACAAACCTTTGGCGCAAGCGAAAAGAAATATGAATTTACTCACTTTTTTGGACGTTTAAATTATGATATCCAACTCGAAAACAAAGGACAAATTGGCATTAATTTGAAAGCAGGAAAATTTCTTAATGCAAAAAACATCGCTTTTATGGATTACAAGCATTTTAACGGAAATGAAACTCATATTGGACAATCGGATCGTTATTTGAATGTTTTTAATTTCTTGCCCTATTATACTAATTCTACTAATGATTCGTATTTAGAAATTCATTCAGAATACAATGATAATGGTTTTATAATGAATAAAATTCCGTTGTTCAACAAACTAAAATCAAATTTGATTCTTGGCGCACACGGATTGATGCTCCCAAATGCAAAACCTTATAGAGAGTTTACAATTGGTTTAGACAATCTTGGTTTTGGTAAATTCAAATTGTTTCGTATAGACTATATTCGTTCCTATCAAAATGGATATCAAGGCGATGGAGTAATTTTTAGTTGTAAAATTTTAAATGTTTTGGAGTAGAAAAAGGTTGGAATTTTTTTTATACTAAAAATGTATTATTTTTGTTATTACAAGTAAATTATTATGTCATGAAAAAAATAGTTGTAATCTCTATAATAATTATATTATTTTCTTGCAAAAGTAAAAATCCAGGTTTAGAAAAATTTGAAATATTAAAATTGGAGAATGTTCCTAACGCAAAAAAAGAGATGGCTTACAATCTTGGGAAAAGATTAATGAGTGTTTGCAATACTTTTAGATTAAAATCATTTACAACAGAAGAAGCAACCGAAAGTGTTATAAAAAACACTAATTTAGAAAAAATGACCTTAATTTGCCAAAAAATTAATCAACGAAATGGTAAATTTATAGACTTGAATTTAATTAATGTTGTTCAATATACTACAAGTAATGATTTAGTTTTTAGATACAATATCAACTACGAAAAGAAATTTTTTGAAAGAGAGTTGAAAGTTACTGTCAATTCTAACGGAAAAATTTCGGCAATTAGCACCAAAGAAATTCGAAAAATTATAAAGTAAAATGATGGATTTAGAAATTATTTTAAAAAATATTCAAAACGTAAAAGTAATCGATTCAAATATTGACTATTCCGAATATATTCCTTTAGACTTATCAATTTCGAATATAGAATTACAAAAAATCAACCTTCAGGATTCAAGTAATTTCGAAATTTTTATTGATAATTATCTACAAAAAAATAATTCGAAAGTTGCTTTTGGAGGTTATAACGAAGAACGAAATATTTATAAAAGAAGTCCTATTTTCAAATCAAAAGAAATTGAAGAACGTAACATTCATATCGGTTTGGATTTATGGATACATTCAGGAACTCGAGTTTTATCCGCACTCGATGGAGTAATTCATAGTTATAAATACAACAAAGGTATAGGTAATTATGGAACAACAATTATTTTAAAACACGAAATCCAAAGTCATGTATTTTATACTTTATATGGTCATTTATCCAAAAAAAGTATTGAAAACATTGAAATTGGGAAAGAATTTAAAAAAGGTGGATTGATTGCAACTCTAGGAAATTCGTCAGAAAACGGTGATTATGCGCCGCATTTGCATTTTCAAATTATTAAAAATATAGAAGATTTTTTTGGTGATTATCCAGGTGTTTGCTCCAAAAACAAATTAGACTTTTATTTGAAAAATTGCCCTAATCCGAATTTATTACTAAAATTATAATTTTTTTGCCTCTTCCCAAAACACATCCATCTCGGATAAAGTCATATCAGATAACGATTTGCCTAATATTTCTGATTTACTTTCTAGGTATTGAAATCGTTTAATAAATTTTTTATTGGTTCGTTCCAAAGCATCTTCGGGATTAATATTCAAAAATCGAGCATAATTGATCATCGAAAATAAAACGTCTCCGAATTCGGCTTCCATATTTTGTTGATTTCTTGATTGAACTTCGACCTGAAATTCTTCTAATTCCTCCTGAACTTTATCCCAAACTTGATGCGATTTTTCCCAATCGAAACCAACTCCTTTGGCTTTTTCTTGAATTCGACTTGCTTTTACAAGTGCAGGTAAACTTTTTGGAACACCTTCTAAAACTGATTTTTTTCCTTCTTTAAGTTTCAATTTTTCCCAATTTTGTTTTACTTCATCTTCGTCTTTTACAACAACATTGCTGTAAATATGCGGATGACGATGAATGAGTTTGTCGCAAATTTCGTTACAAACATCGGCAATATCAAAATTTTGTGTTTCGCTACCAATTTTGGCATAAAAAACCAAATGTAGCATCAAATCTCCGAGTTCTTTTTTAATTTCGGCTAAATTATTATCCAAAATTGCATCTCCTAATTCGTAGGTTTCTTCAATGGTTAAATGACGTAAGGATTGCATGGTTTGTTTTTTATCCCATGGGCATTGGTCTCGTAATTCATCCATTATCGTCAATAACCTGTCGAATGCCTTAAGTTGATTGGATCTACAATTCATAAGTTTTAAGTTGTTTTTGATTATGAAATAAAAAAATCGCAAAATTTTAGTTTTGCGATTTATAAAGTGGAGTCGGGGAGAGTCGAACTCCCGTCCAAACAAGCAACTAAAAAACTTTCTACACGCTTATTTTCTGTTTAGATTTTCGACATTGAGCTAGGACAAAAACAACCACCAAATGCTTATCGTTTTAATTTCGAAATGGCACCAACGTTTTACCAAATCTAGGTTTTAATTTACGATTCACCTTTATCGAACGCTAAAAACCAGAGCTTTCGAGGTAAATCCTGCTTTCCTATCTAATAGGAGCGTGGCTAATCTTACTATAATTCAGATTATGCAGCAAGAGCGTAGTTTCCTTCGCCGTGTAAGTGTTTTGAGTCCATTTATTAGCGAGAATTGACTCAGTTCTCGACGTGCTTACTTTTCAATTCGACTTGCTGTCAAAACCAGTCGACCCCTTTTTTAATATTAAATTTTAAATATTTAATATGCTACAAATATACTATTTTCATTTTGAAAATCTAATATTAAATACTATCATTTACCTTAAAAGGATAATCGCCAAACAATGGTGCTAAATTTCTAACTTTGTAAGTTGCGTGATTAAATTTATTCGAAAGTGCAATAATAGTTACGTGTTCTTTTCCGAGCATTACAAACGACGATGTGTTTCCGTGCCACCAACCATTGTGAAAGTAAAAAGGTTCTCCAGTTTCCCATTCAATCATTCGAATTCCGAGACCATAATTTTTAGTTCCCTTTCGCTCGTTACTATATCCAGTGTATATTTTTTTTCTTAAATCGGCGGATAAAAAATTATCGGAATGCCTTGCTAAATCAAATTTAAGTAAATCTTTTGGAGTTGAATATACATTCTTGTCTCCATAAACTGCATCCAAATAGTCTAAAGCATATTTTTGATTGTTCCATTTGTAGGATGGTGTTGCTGTCTTTTTATCTTTTTCGAAATCAAAAACGTATGAATTTGTCATTTTTAAAGGATTAAAAATCATTTTACTAATAGCATCATCATATTTTAAATCCGTAATTTTTTCAATCACCAAAGCCAACATTGCATAGTTCGTGTTCGAATAACTGAAATGACTGTCTGTCGGAAACTCTAGCGGAATTTGATTGTTTGCCAGTACATTCAAAACGTCTTGATTAGATAATATTTTTTTAGAATCCCAAACCTTTTTGTTGTTTGTAAAATAGGCATAATTTTTAAGACCACTTCGATGATTTAGTAGTGTTTTTATTGAAATTTCGGGATATGGAAATGTAGGTAAAATGGTATTTAATTTCTGGTCTAAATCAATTTTTTTAGCATCAATTAATAGTAGAACCGCAGTTGCAGTGATTACTTTACTGACTGATGCAATATGAATTGGCGTTGTACTATCTATTTGAATTTGTTTTTCTCTATTTGCAATTCCTTGATATTTTTCGTAGATAATCTGACCATTTTTTGCAACCAAAAAACTACCGTTCATGGAATTATTTATCCAATTTTGGGTTACAAAACTTTCTATTGATTTTTTTTTAGATTCTATATAACCTAAAGATAATTTTGGTAAATTATTTTCGAATGGAGTCATAATTGGCAACAATCCATTTTTGGTAACAATTGTTTTTGCAATTAATTTTTTTTCGTGTTTAGCACAAGAGTTAGATAGTGTCGAAACGAAAAAAATGTAGAAAAAATATTTTATAAAAGTCATTATTTTATTTATTAGCACAAATATATTCAAGAAAATTTTATTTCAAATTATTTTTTGTTTTTTTTAAAATTTAATATCAATTTCAAACATTATATTTGCAAAAAAAATATTTAAAAAATGAAATTTGGCATTCTAAAAGAAAGAAAAATCCCAGTTGATAGACGTGTAGTTTTTACGCCCCAAGAATTAGTTCGGTTAAAAACAGAATATAAAGATGCTGAAATTTTTGTAGAAAGTTCAGATATTCGAGTTTTTTCAGATTATCAATATGCCGATTTGGGATTGCAAGTTGTTACTGATTTGTCGATTTGTGATGTGCTGTTTGGCGTAAAAGAAGTTCCTGTTGATGCGTTGATTCCGAACAAAAAATATTTTTTCTTTTCGCACACAATTAAAAAACAACCTTATAATCGTAAACTTTTAGCAGCAATTCTTGAAAAAAACATTGAATTGTATGATCACGAAACTATTGTTGATGAAAAGAACCGTCGTTTAATTGGTTTTGGGCGCTATGCTGGAATTGTTGGTGCTTACAATGGTTTTCGTGCTTTTGGACTGAAATTCGAATTGTTTAATTTACCAAAAGCAGAAACTTTAAAATCTAAAGACGACTTGGTTTCGAAACTCAAAAGACAAACGCTTCCTCCAATAAAAATTGTATTAACGGGTCACGGAAAAGTTGGAAACGGAGCCAAAGAAATGCTTTCAGGAATGAAAATTAAGGAAGTATCTGTTGAAAATTTTCTTTATAAAATTTATTCTGAACCTGTTTTTGTTCAAATCGATGTTTTGGATTATAATAAACGTATTGATGGAAAAATTTTAGAGAATAATGATTTTTATAAAAATCCATCGGAATATGTTTCTGATTTTGAACGTTTTACTAAAGTTTCAGATATTTTCATGGCGGGACATTTTCATGCTAACGAATCACCAAATATATTAACTCAAGAAATGTTACTTGCGGCTGATTGCAAAATCAAAGTAGTTGCAGATATTTCTTGTGATGTGAATGGACCAATTGCGTGTACCATAAAAGCATCAACTATTGCTGATCCATTATTTGGATACTTACCTTCAGAAAACAAAGAAGTTTTATACACCCATCCAGGCGCGATTGTTGTCATGTCTGTAGATAACTTACCTTGCGAACTGCCAAAAGATGCTAGTGAAGGTTTTGGCGAAATGTTTATGGAACATGTAATTCCAGCCTTTTTCAATAATGATAAAGATGGAATTTTGCAAAGATCCAAAATGACCGAAAACGGAAAATTGACCGAGCGATTTGCCTATTTACAAGACTATGTTGACGGAAAATAGAATAGTTTCGATTTGTTTAGCATTATTTTTTGAGAAAAAACTCAACATAAACTATACAGCCTTCTTAAATTTATATTTTTAATTTATATTTGATTTTTTAATGTAAACTAATTCAAAATTTAATCAAAACTAAAAGATTCATGAACACAAACCAAACTAAAACTAATTATCCTGCCTTGTTAACCGTTGTTATGGTTTTCTTTTTCTGGGGATTTGTAGCAGCATCAAACGGAATTTTAATTCCATTTTGTAGAACGCATTTTTCATTAACCAATTTCGAATCGCAGTTGCTAGGATCTTCTTTTTTTGGAGCCTATTTCATTGGATCGGTCTTGTTATATTTAGGTTCATCTTTTTTTAAATATGATTTAGTAAATAAACTGGGATACAAAAATAGTATAGTTTTTGGTCTAGGAATTTCAATTTTAGGAGCATTGTTAATGATTCCGAGTACAAATGCAAATTCATTTCCCATGATGCTTTTGTCATTGTTTGTGGTTGCATTAGGTTTTTCGTTACAGCAAACGGCAGCACAACCATTTGTAATTTCACTTGGTAGCGAGTCATCGGGCGCAAATAGATTGAATTTTGCTGGTGGAGTAAATTCGCTTGGCACAACAGTTGGACCAATTATTGTCAGTTATTTTCTTTTCGGAAGCCTTACTTCAAAAGTAGAACCTTCACCATCAAACATAAATACTTTATATCTAATTCTCGCAGGAGTTTTTGCTTTTGTAGCCTTGGTGTTTACTTTTTCAAAATTACCATTGGGTAGAAATGACGAAGCGTTAGAAAATTCACCAAAAGCAACAGGATCTATTCTATCCATTACATTAGCAATTTTAGGATTAATATGTATCGGACAATTTACCGAAATTTCTAAATCAATTCTATTAGTTTTACTTATTTTAGTAACCATTGGAATTCTAATTTTTTCGAATCAAAAAGCAATTCAATCCAACTCGGGTTGGGGAGCCATGCAATTTCCTCAATTAGTATATGGAATGATTGCCATTTTTGTGTATGTTGGTGTTGAGGTTACTATCGACAACAATTTCGGTTCACTACTCAAAACTCCGGGTTATTTAACCGCAAATGGCTTGGCAGATCAGGCCATTTCTAAATACATTTCGCTCTATTGGGGAAGTTTAATGATTGGAAGATGGATTGGTGCTATTAGTGTTTTTAATCTCAATAAAACCAATAAACTCATAGCAACAATTGTCGTTCCGTTTGCTGCTTTTGCAGTCATAATTTATGCCAATTCATTAAAAGGAACAGACATGTCTGATTTGTATTATTATGCAATTTGCATTCTAATTGCCATTGCAACATTTATTTATGCCAATGAAAAACCAGTAAAAACAATGATTGCCGTAAGCATTTTGGCAGTATTTGCAATGCTAATAGGAACTTTCACAACTGGAATAGTTTCTGTATATGCTTTTATTTCTGGAGGCTTGTGTTGTTCTGTAATGTGGCCTTGCATTTTTGCTTTAGCAGTTACGGGTTTAGGAAAATATACGTCTCAAGGTTCTGCGTTTTTAATCATGATGATTCTTGGTGGTGCTATAATTCCTCCATTTCAAGGAGCGTTAGGCGATACTTTAGGCATACATTTTTCATATATTGTTGCAGCAATTTGCTTTGGAATTTTGATACTTTTAACTCTATTGATGCAAAATGCTTTGAAAAAACAAAACATTAATATGGATGCTATTGAAACAGAAGTATCACATTAATAAATTTCAATTTGTTAATTAACCCTGATAGGGTTAAATAAAACTAAAAGTTCAACTCTATTATAAAGTTGGGCTTTTATTTTTATAATGAAATATAAAGTTTAATTTTACTTTTTAATTTAAAATCAAAATGAAAAATCTAACATTCTTATTTCTATTAATTTCAACAACAATTTTTTCCCAATCCAATGACGAAAAAATGTTGAAAGACATTTACAATTCAGCACTTACTAATTCCAAATGCTATGCTTGGCTCGATGATTTATCCAACAAAATTGGTTCTAGGCTTTCAGGTTCAGTAGGAGCAGAAAAAGCAGTAATTTATACTAAACAACAATTAGAAACATTAGGTTTAGATAAAGTTTTTTTGCAAGAAGTTATGGTTCCGAAATGGGTTCGTGGCGCAAAAGAAGTTGCCTTTTTTTTAGACAATAAAAAGAAAATAAATATTCCTGTTTGTGCTTTGGGTGGCTCGATTGCAACTCCCAAATCAGGAATCACAGCCGAAGTTATCGAAGTTCAATCTTTGAAAGAACTCGAAACTTTAGGTTCAGAAAAATTAAAGGGGAAAATTGTTTTCTTCAATCGCCCAATGGATAATGCTCAAATCGGGGCTTTTAATGCCTATTCTGGAGCAGTAGATCAACGTTCATCTGGCGCTCGCGAAGCCTCTAAATTTGGTGCTGTTGCAACTATTGTACGTTCAATGAATTTAAGATTAGACGATTTTCCACATACGGGGCAAATGCGTTACGGCGATATTCCAAAATCGCAATACATTCCGTCGGCAGCAATTAGCACAAATGGAGCAGAATTATTGAGCAATACATTAAAAATAAACCCAAATTTAAAATTTTATCTCAAACAATCTTGCCAACAAATGGATGATGTTTTGAGTTATAATGTGGTTGGAGAAATAAAAGGGAGTACTAATCCTGATAAAATTATGGTCGTTGGTGGACATTTAGATTCTTGGGATCTTGCAGATGGCTCGCACGACGATGGAGCAGGAGTGGTGCAAAGTATTGAAGTTTTGAATATTTTTAAAAATCTGAACTACAAACCAAAAAATACCATTCGTGTCGTGTTGTTTATGAATGAAGAGAATGGAACTCGTGGCGGAAAAAAATATGCTGATTTGTCAGATTCAAATAAAGAAAATCATATTTTTGCGCTCGAAAGCGATTCGGGTGGTTTTTCTCCACGGGGTTTTTCTTTAGAATGTGATGAGGCTAATTTCAATAAAATTACGGCTTACAAAACAATATTTGAGCCTTATTTAATTCATAGTTTTACCAAAGGACATTCGGGTTCGGATATAGAGGATTTAAAATCTGCAAAGATCGTAAAAGTGGGTTTGCACCCAGATTCGCAACGCTATTTTGATTACCATCATGCAGCCAACGACAAATTCGATGCTGTTGACAAAAGAGAACTCGAACTTGGTGCTGCAACTATAGCGTCTTTGATTTATTTAGTAGATCAAAATGGGATAGAGTAATTTACATAATATTAGATTATCCTAATTTAAGGCTTTGGATTATTATCAAATAACATTACTTTAATTTATAGATTTTGATTTTTTTATTTCTAAAACATCAAAACAAGATAATACGTATTAATTTTATAGTTTTTTACTTATTCTATTTAAAAAAGTGCAATAATTATGGGTTTATTTTTCGAATTTCATAAAAATTATTGATTTCGCAAAAATAAGTTAAATTTTATGGGGTATATTCTATTCTATTACTCTAGCAAATAATTGCTATTTATGTAATAAAAAGTAATTAAATATTCATGTAGTTACGAATTGCGGGAAAAAGTGAAATTGTAAACCCAAAGAAAAATTACAATAAAACTATAAAAATTAATATAACAAAATTGTAAAAGTTATTTTAACGCTCAAGAGCCAAAGAGCATAAATATTAAATACTATGAAAAAATAAAATTTATTAGAAGATGAAAAAGTTTCAAATTGAGGAATTAGAAAAACGTTATGAAATGAAAACAGAATGGTTTCCCGCTTCAGGAGATTATTATGATGGAGATGGAAATTATGCCGATTGGTAAAGTTGCTATTGATTGTTTGTTGAGCCTAGATAATAGGCCTAAAAACCTGAATCACTATTTGATGCTTGTTCAATATAAACTGACAAAGTCCTAATCGATCGATAAGTCTACAATGCTTTGCCGGATATATGGTTCACTTTGTCAGTTTGGTTGTTTTAAAATTACGAATAATTTATTATACAAATCTAAAGGCTCGGATATGACAAAATATTCTCGCACTAGATACCGCGGATTTGTATTCCGTGTCCATTTACACAATTATACTGAAATTCATCAAGAAAACAAAATAAAAAAGTTATGTTAATTTAGTTCAAAATTTTGTTTAAGAATAGGGTTCAGCATAATATTCTCGAATGATGGCAAGAATACCGATTATTTTCTTTTACTTGTGCTTCGGTATTTTGTGTTGCAAGTGTTTCTGTTACTATTTTTTGGTTATATATTATCTCGTAACCCATTTTATAGAAATGTTATAATCCAAAAAGGTGAGTTGTTTTAATTTATGAAATTTATTTTTTTAAGTTTCCAATTTAAAACTATATTTGTACACTAAAATAAAATATTCTCCATATATGGAATTTCTAGATTTCGAACAACCCGTAAAAGAACTTATAGACCAACTCGATAAATGCCAAGTAATTGGTGAAGAATCAGATGTTGATGTCACAAATACTTGCAATCAAATTAACAAAAAACTCGAACAAACCAAAAAAGAAATCTACGGAAATTTAACCGCTTGGCAACGAGTTCAATTGTCGCGTCATCCAAGTCGTCCCTACACAATGGATCATGTCCGTGCGCTGTGTGGCGATACTTTTTTAGAACTTTTTGGCGACAGAGGTTTCAAAGACGACAAAGCCATGATTGGTGGTTTGGGCAAAATCGGTGGACAATCGTTTATGATTGTAGGACAACAAAAAGGATTTAACACTAAAACTAGACAATTCCGAAATTTTGGAATGGCAAATCCCGAAGGATATCGTAAGGCATTGAGGTTAATGAAAATGGCCGAAAAATTTGGAATTCCAGTTCTCACATTAATTGACACTCCAGGAGCATATCCGGGTTTAGAAGCAGA
>JAYUFL010000018.1:0-6935 GCA_043738745.1 Bacteroidota bacterium | reverse complement strand
CTCTAAAAAACACAATTCCCCAACGAAAGCAATCGATTGTGGCAGTAACTTTATAATGAATTTTAATAAACTCCCAAGTATTTTCCATCTCTAAACTCCAATGAATATCATCGAAAATCCAAATAGAATTATTGGTTATTGTGGGTAATAAAAGTTCAAAATAGGCTAGGGTCGCTGTTTTAGAATGATTTCCGTCAAAAAAGATTAGATCGTAGGTTTCCGTTTTTAGTTTTTCAGATTTCAGATAATTTGAAAACTCTTTATTTATTACTATTATAT
Source organism: Bacteroidota bacterium (assembly GCA_043738745.1). GTDB lineage: Bacteria > Bacteroidota > Bacteroidia > Flavobacteriales > Flavobacteriaceae > Flavobacterium. The sequence continues at coordinate 6,656 of JAYUFL010000018.1, read as the reverse complement.
TATTGCAATTAAATTTTTGTAATTCTAATCGACATTTATTTACTGTATTTGAGCAACCTTCCAAAGTAATTATTTTTGAATTTTTATTTCCTAATGACAAAGCCGAAGTCGCTAACCCCAAAGACGTGCCTATTTCTAGAATGTTTTTTGGTTGAAAATACAGGACAATTCGGAACAACAATTGGGCTCTTTTTTTAGAAATTCCAGCAGTCTTCGCGATTTTAGAAATTTGTCTTTTATTGGATTTGAAAACTCGAGACCCTGCACCAAAATCGGTAACTTCAATAAAGTTTTTATTTGCTAAAAGCGATTTTCGGTATAGAGTTAAAATAGAGTATTCGGAATAAATGGTTTTGTCATAAAAACATTTAGTAATTAAGTCGAATATAAAAGGCGAATGAACTCCATGTTCATTTTTAGATTTCCAAAGAAATTTCAGATACGATTTTGTTAAACGAATCATTTCAACCTATTTATTTAATATCTGAAATTTCAATTCTAAAAGTCTTGCGTTTGCAATGCGTTTCGGGCTCGAAGTTTTTCCATAGCAAATGAATCGCATGATTATCTGCTAATTCAGGAGTTCGAATGCAGTTTTGGATTCCTTTTTCCGTAAAAGTAGTGTGCATTTCTTTGAAAAGTATAGCGTGAACTCCTTTGTTTTGATACTCGGGATGAACCCCAATTAAGTAAAAAGTTACATCTTTAGAGTTTTTTCGAGCATGCAGCATATAAAAAATTCCAAACGGAAAAAGTTTTCCTTTGGCTTTTTGCAGTGCTTTAGAAAAACTTGGCATTACGATCGCGAATGCCACTAAATTTTGATCTTTATCTTCAACAAACTTAATGTACTCGGGATTTATAAAACTAATGTATTTTTTCTTAAAATATTCTTTTTCTCTTTCGGAAATGGCTACAAACGATGATAAATTGGCATAAGACGCATTAAATAAATCGAACATTTTGTCAACGTGAGGCAAAACGTCTTTTGTTTTTTTAAAATTTAAAGGTTTAAGATTGTAACGTCTTTTAATTAATTCTTGTGCTTTATCGAAAAATTCTAATTTCACGTTTTTGAAAGGAAATTTATTTTCGAGATATTCTTTCTCAACTACAAAACCTAATTTTTCGAAATGTTTAGCATAATACGGAAAGTTATACCAAGTTATCATGGTACCAATTTGGTCGAAACCTTCGGTTAAAACACCAACTTTGTCCAAATTCGAAAATCCCATTGGGCCTTCTACATATTCGAGATTGTTTTTTCGACCTAATTCATAAACTTTTTCGAGCAATGCTTTGGTAACTTCTACATCATCAATAACATCAAACCAACCAAACCGAACCTTACTTTTTTGCTGTTTTTTAACTTCATTCCAGTTAATTATTGCGGCAATTCTGCCTACGATTGCATTGTTTTTATACGCCAAATAGAATTGGGCTTCGGCATTTTCGAAAGCAGGATTTTTGGTTTTATCAAGCGTTTCGAGTTCGTCGGCAATAATTGGTGGGACCCAAAATTTATTGTTTTTATATAACGAAAACGGGAATTTTATATAATCGGTAAGTTCTTTTTTAGAAATGGCTTCTTTAATAGTAATCATTACTGCTTTTGGGTCGTTTTCACTTCGTCTAAACGTTTTTTTACAGTTGCTTTTTCTTTTTCGTTTTTATCTTTTTTCAAGCGATCCGTATTTTTAATTCGAACTTCTTTGTAATTTTTATCAAAACGCCAAGAAATTCCGATTCCACCAAAAACTAGCGACGGAGTATCCTTTATGTTTGTTGTTATTGATGCGTCTACCTGCATACTTTTATCAAACAAATATGCAATTCCGGTAGTAACAAACATGTCCTTATATAGTTTACTTGTAACGCCTTTGTTTTCTAAAAAAGCCGACCAATGATCATTAAATCCTTTGGTATAAGTTACTACATATCCTAAATTTGGATTTGACGAACCGAATTTATCATAAAAAATATTTGTTACAAAAACATTGCTACCAGGAAACTGATTTTGAGTTATCAACATTACTTTTGGTGAAACCGATTTATCTTGATACGCATTAAAAGGACTATTTATAGAACTAAAATTCATTCCAGCATATAAAGAAACGGCAGGAACTAAACTTTTCCATTTAAATTTATGATTTGCTGCGTAACTGTAAATATCAATTTTTTCTTCGTAATTTTTGTAGGGATCGTACAATAAATATTTTGCACCTAAATTTAATTTTCTGATTCCGCTTCGATTCTCGTTCAAAAATTGCGAAGTGTACTTATCTGTTTGATATTGAATTCCACCAATAAACTCTAATTGTTCCATCAAAAAACCATAACGCAAAACCAAATCACCTCCATATCCTGGGATACTATATTTTAGAAAAGGATCATTTTCCTTTATTTTATATAATCCTGCTTCGGCTTGAAGAATTGTTTTTCCTACCGAAAATGCTGACATTGATTCGCCCGGACGGTTTGAATTGATTAGGTCGGTGTATTGTGCCGAAATCGAATTTACGGAAAATATCGTTATAAAAAGCACTAATAATTTTAATCGAAACATAACTATAGTTTAAAAATGATTTTCAAATATACTATTTTATTATTTATTTAAGAATGTTAATTTAAAATTGATGATTCATTTTGTTAAATTTGTAAAAAATATTAGAACATGCAAACGGCATCTTTTTCTGGATTTATAGAAATGATTTTCGAAATCATTCTGTTTTTTTATGTGGTAAAGTTTCTAGCAAAATTATTTTTGCCTGTTTTGGCTAAAAAAGTTGTAGAAAAAGCCCAAGAAAACTTTAGAAATCAACAAAATTATAGTTCAAATCAAAATCAAAACGACGAAATTATAAATAATTCAAAATCGGATAAACCTCGAGAAACCAAAAAAGTTGGTGAATACGTCGATTTTGAAGAAATTGATTAAGTTTGCATCTTAATTTGTTTGTTTTTTATAAATTTCAATCTCAACTTTTTCTTAATGAAGCATTTACAAAAAATTTATCCACACGCAATTGCTATTTTTAGTTTTATAATCATTTCACTAATTTATTTTTATCCCGTTCTCGAAGGTAAAAAATTACCTCAATCGGATATTGCTCAATTTACTGGAATGGCAAAAGAACAAAACGATTTTAGAGCCACCGAAAATACGGAACCATACTGGACAAATTCTGCCTTTGGTGGAATGCCAACGTATCAATTGGGAGCCAAATATCCATACGATTTTATTGGAAAAGTAGATGATTTGCTTCGGTTTTTGCCACGACCAGCAAACTATTTGTTCCTCTATTTTTTTAGTTTTTATATTTTACTATTGGTACTAAAAACCGATCCGCTAAAAGCGTTTTTAGGTGCTTTGGCTTTTGGTTTTTCGACCTATATGATTATAATTCTTGGAGTAGGACACAATTCAAAAGCAAACGCAATTGGTTATATGCCAATGGTTTTGGCAGGAATTATTTTGGTTTTCCAAAAAAGATATATTGTTGGGGGGTTATTAACCATGATTGCCGTTGCGCTGGAAATAACCGCAAATCATTTTCAAATGACCTACTATTTATTGTTTTTGATTCTGCCAATTACTATATATTATGTTTATAAAACCATTAAAGAAAAAGATCAAAAATCGTTACTAAAAACTTTTGGAGTTTTTGCAATTGCAGTTTTGTTAGCCGTTGGTGCCAATGCTACTTTACTTTTAGCAACATCAGAATATGCTAAAACAAGCACCAGACACGACAGCGAGTTAGTTTATGACGAAAATGGAAAAAAAGCCGAAACTCAAAATGCCATGTCCAATGATTATATCACACAATATAGTTATGGAATTGCAGAAAGTTTGAATCTCATTGCACCACGACTTTTTGGTGGTGGCGATTCGGAGAAATTAGACGAAAATTCGAGTTCCTACAATATGGTTTTACAACAGGGTGCAACGGAAGACGAAGCAAAACAATTTACAGCACAATTACCTACCTATTGGGGCGATCAACCAGGTGTTTCGGCACCAGCATACATTGGAGCATTGGTTTTTTTCTTATCAATTTTATGCTTTTTTGCAGACAAACGAAAAATAAAATATGCTTTTCTTGCAGGAGCAATCATATCTTTAGTGCTTTCGTGGGGGAAAAATATTGCATTTTTAACTGATTTTTTTATTGACATTGTGCCTTTATACAACAAGTTTAGAGCCATATCATCGATTCAGGTTTTGTTAGAATTATGTTTTCCTGTTTTAGCAATTATGGGTTTGCAATCTTTTTTTAAATTAGAAAAAGAAGAAAAATGGAAAGCACTTTGGAAATCATCTGCAGTTGCATTTGGAATACTAATTCTGATTTTTATATGCAAAGGGATGTTCAGTTTTGCGGGTGGAAATGATGCCTATTATGTTCAACAATACGGAAAGATGGGGCAACCTTTTATAGAGGCACTTCGAGAAGACAGAAGAACCATGTTTTCAGCAGATTTATTGCGATCTGGATTTTTTATTTTAATTGGAGCAGGAATACTTTGGCTTTCGATAAAAGAGAAATTGGCACAAAATACAGCCGTTATATTGATTGGGATTTTCATGATTGGCGATTTAGTTTTTGTAGATAAAAACTATGTTGATGGCAAAAAATTTGTTAGCGCAAGCGAGGTTGATGTTCCATTTGAGCCTACAGAAGCCGATTTGCAAATTCAAAAGGATACTACAAATTATCGTGTTTTCGAAATTGGAGGAACGTTTACTGGTCGAACATCCTATTTTCATAAATCAATTGGTGGATATAGTGGCGTAAAACCTCGAAGAATGCAACAACTTTTTGACTATCAAATTGCAAAAAACAATATGGAAGTCTTGAATATGTTAAATGTAAAGTATTTTATCAAAGCCAATGAAAAAGGCGAAGATGTGACAATCCCAAATCCTTATATCAACGGAAATGCTTGGTTTGTAAAAGAACTCAAAAAGGTAAATACTCCAGACGACGAAATGAAGGCTCTCAGCAAATTAGATACCCGTAATGTTGCTGTTTTTCAGTCTGAATCAATGGCTAAAATCATTGGAAATCTAAAGTTTGAAAAAGATACTTTAGCAACAATTCAACTCGATAGTTATAAACCGAATGATTTGAACTATTCATCGAAAAATACAAATAAGGGTTTTGCAGTCTTTTCTGAAATGTATTATAAAAATGGATGGAATGCATACATTGACGGAAAAAAATCAGAACATATTAGGGTAAACTATTTGTTACGAGGAATGGAAATTCCTGCTGGAAATCATAAAATAGAATTCAAATTTGAGCCAGAAGTCATCAAAACAGGATCTATAATTGTACTTGTTAGTTTGTTTGGAATGCTTTTGTTTTTGATTGGTGGGATTTATTTTGAAAGAAAAAAATTGAAAATTTAATTTGTATATTTGATTAGGTTAATTTTGAAATAAATGTATCAATATGGAAACGACAAAAATAAATTATACGTCTCCAGAAAATCATGAAGCAAAACGAATTTCAGAAATGAAATTACTTTCTCATGAAAATCGGATAAAGAGATTGTTGGCATTAATTGAAATTTCATTTATGACAAAAAAATCAATTAAAAAGTCATGACAAAACAAATTTTAGATGTATGGAAATATTTTTTTCAATTTGATGTTAAATACATAACAATTGGTGGGTTTGCGGTTAATTTTCATGGCTATAATAGGAGTACAGGTGATATTGATATTTATTTAGATGATACTTTAGAAAATCGAAATAAAATTAGAAAGGCTTTTGTTGAAATTGGATTAGGTGATATAGAATCATTAGAAACCATGCAGTTTGTTGCGGGTTGGACAGAATTTTCTATGGATAATGGTTTTCGGTTAGATATTATGTCAAATATTAAGGGATTAGAAAATAAAACTTTCGATGAATTATTCGAAAATTCTGAAACAATATATATAGACGAAGTGCTTGTAAGATTTATAGATTATGAAAATTTAATTATTGCAAAAAAAGCAGCAAATCGACCTAAAGATATTCTTGATATTGAAGAACTCGAAAAAATAAATAAGAAAGATTAATTTTTCTAAACAGTAAACGGTTTTATTTAAACCTTAAACTTCTAACCTTGAATAACAAAATCCTAATAATTACCTATTATTTTCCACCTGCAGGCGGACCTGGCGTGCAACGTTGGTTAAAATTTGTAAAATATTTACCCGATTTTGGAATCCAACCCATAGTTTACATTCCCGAAAACCCGACTTACCCAATTATTGATGAAAATTTGGTTTCGGAAATATCAGAAAAAGCAATAATTCTGAAACACAAAATTTTTGAACCTTACCAAATTGCCTCGTTTTTTTCTTCTTCTAAAACCAAAAAAATCAGTTCTGGGATAATTCCAAATCAAAAAAAGCAATCTTTTTTAGAGAAAACATTGCTTTGGGTTCGAGGAAATTTATTTATTCCAGATGCTAGAGTTTTTTGGGTAAAACCATCCGTAAAATTTCTTGAAAAATACATTTCGGAACACAATATCAATACGATAATCACTTCTGGCCCGCCGCATAGTTTGCATTTAATTGGTTTAGAATTAAAACAAAAACTAAACCTAAATTGGATTGCAGATTTTCGGGATCCATGGACGACAATTGGTTATCA
>JAYUFL010000017.1:0-43185 GCA_043738745.1 Bacteroidota bacterium | reverse complement strand
ATCAAGAGGTTAAAAATTGGGTTTTGAAACAAGACTATTTTAATTATAAATTACCAAATCATGATTGAAAATATAATTCATAACAACATAAATCTAGCCATAATTATTCGTTCCAATTATAAAAAAGAAGGTATCGAATTTTTTACAAACGATAACGATTCCCAACAATTGGGCTATATGAATCGTCCCGAAGGCTACGTAATTGCTCCGCATCGTCATAATATTGTAGCGCGTGAAGTGCATTTAACACAAGAGGTTTTATTTATAAAAAGCGGAAAAATTAGAGTAGATTTTTTTGATAATGAACAAAATTATGTAAAAAGTAGTGTATTAGAAAAAGGAGATGTAATTTTACTTTCGGATGGTGGACATGGTTTTAAAATGCTCGAGCAATCCGAAATCATTGAAGTCAAACAAGGTCCATATTGTGGCGAACGAGACAAAGTTAGATTTGAGCCAATTAATGATTTGAAAATTGAATATTAATTATGAAAAAATGGGTTAAGTCAATTTTACTAAAAAACATAAGAAAAAATTTCGTCGATTATCCTAGTATTCAAAATTATCCTTTTGATCTAAAAAGCAATAACTTTGGATACTTTAAATCTTTTGGAGTTGAAAATATGGATAAGACTTTTTATGTGATTTGGAGAGATAATTACGGAAGTGGTTTTTTTTCGAATTTTGTATTTGTAGTTAGTCATATTGTTATTGCTAAAAAAATGGGTTTAATTCCAGTTGTCGATTTTCAGAATTTTAAAACACTATATAACGAAAAGTTAGCCATCAATAATTCTGAAAACGCATGGAACTACTATTTTGAATCCATTTCTGAATTTAATTTAGAGGAAGTATACCAAAGTAAAAATGTTTTTTTTTGTGATGGGAAATATCCCAAAAATAGTTCTTTCAATTTAACAGAAATAAAGGAGGCAATCGAATTAAAAAATGAATTAAAAACAAATAAATTTGTTCAAGAATTTATTGCAAATGGTTTAGATATAGACCAACAATTTTTAGGAATTCAATTCAGAGGGCAAGAACAAAATAAAGCTACAGGCCATTCCTTTGGTCCAACTTATAATCAAGTTCTAAATGCTACAAAATTTTTATTAGACAAATATAAATTGAATAAAATTTTTTTAGTTACAGAAGAATTAGAAATAATAGAATTTTTCGAAAAACATTTTCCAAATCAAGTTTTTTATTCCGATAATTATAGATTAAAAAGACAAAATGCTTACATAAACACCGATGTTAGGTCAAATCATAGATATAATTTGGGACTAGAGATTCTCAAAGATGCACATTTATTGGCAAAATGTAAAGGAATTTTATATTCTGATTCAAATGTCAACGAATATGCAAGATATATTGATAATAATTTTGAGTTTGAATGTGAAATTTATAACGGTGTAAACTCAAGAAATCCAATTATTGCAGGATATTCTTATAATTTAAAAAAACGAATACCGAAAAAATTGGGTGGTTTATTAGGCGAATTGATTTTAAAGGAAAATAAATAATAAATGTCAAACTTTCAAAAATACAGTCAATACTACGATTTGCTTTATGAAGATAAAAATTATAAAGAAGAATCGAAATATGTTATTGATATAATCGAAAAACTCAATTCAAAGGCTAAATCTATTTTAGAATTGGGTTCTGGTAGTGGTTCGCATGCGTTTTTTCTGTCAGAAAACGGTTTTGAAATAACAGGAATTGAGCAAAGTCAAGAAATGATTAACCAATCATTTCAGAAGAATATTATAAATTTCAAATCAATTTTAGGAGATATTTCAAAAACAAAAATCAATCAAAAATTTGATGTTGTTGTTTCTCTTTTTCATGTAATTTCGTATTTGAACGATAACAATTCGTTGATTAATTGTTTTCAAAATACTTATAATCATTTGAATAATGACGGTATTTTTATTTTTGATGTTTGGTATTCGCCGGCAGTATTTCATCAAAAACCAGAAACTCGAATTAAAAGATTAGAAAATCAAGAAATAGAAATTTTGAGAATTGCTGAATCTGAAATCATTTCAGAAAAAAATATAGTTGAAGTTAATTTTGATGTTTCGATAAAAGATAAAAAAACAAATATATCCGAAAATCTAAAAGAAAAGCATTCAATGCGACATTTTTCGATCCCCGAAATAGAACTATTAGCAAAGTTTACAGGATTTGAAATTGTTTCGGCGGAAGAATTTTTAACCAAAAAACTTCCTTCAATCGAAACTTGGGGAGTTTGTTTTATTCTAAAAAAGATCAATCAAACTAAATCTCAATCATAACTTAAATTCAATGATTCCAGTAAATACTCCTTTATTATCAGGTAACGAACTAAAATATGTTACCGAATGTATCGAAACAGGTTGGATTTCGAGCGAAGGTCCATTTGTACAAAAATTCGAAGAAAATTTTTCTAAATATATTGGCACAAAACACGGAATTGCGGTCTCCAATGGCTCTGCGGCTTTGGATATTGCTATAAAAGCACTCGAAATTGGAGTTGGAGATGAGGTGATAATGCCAACTTTTACGATAATTTCGCCTGCACAGTCTATTGTCACTGCGGGCGCAACTCCAGTTTTGGTCGATAGCGATCCAGATACTTGGAATATGAATGTAAATCAAATTGAAGCGAAAATAACCAACAAAACTAAAGCAATTTTAGTTGTTCATATTTATGGTTTGCCAGTTGATATGAATCCAATTTTAGAACTTTGTAAAAAGTATAATTTAAAACTTATTGAAGATGCAGCCGAGGTTCACGGTCAGACTTATAACAACACAATGTGTGGCAGTTTTGGGGACATTAGTACGTTTAGTTTCTATCCAAACAAACATATTACAACTGGTGAAGGTGGCATGATTTTATGTAATGACGATAATTTAGCACAGAAATGTCAAAAATTACGCAACTTGTCTTTTGAACCAAATGGGCGACGATTTGTGCACAATGAAATTGGTTGGAACTACAGAATGACAAATTTACAGGCAGCATTAGGCGTGGCACAACTCGAAAAAATAGAACACCACGTAAAACGAAAACGGGAGATAGGAAATCAGTATAACAAAGGTTTAGAGGGAATTATTGGTTTTCAATTGCCACTTCCGAAGACATTTCAAGCCGAAAATATTTATTGGATTTATGGTTTAGTTGCAGAAACAGAAGCGTTGCAAATTAAAATGGTGCAACAACTTAATGAATCAAAAATTGGAACACGACCTTTTTTTTGGTGTATGCACGAACAACCTATTTTTCAGAAAATGGGATTATTTGCTAACGAAAAATATCCCGTTGCCGAAAAATTGGCTCGAAATGGATTTTACATTCCAAGCGGATTAGGATTAACAAATGAAGAAATAAATACGGTTATAAACGTAATGAAGTATGGATAAATTGCGAATAGGAGTTTTTTTGGAAGATGGCTTTAAACCAACGCTTGGCGGAGGTTTTTCGTATTATGAACGATTGATTCAAAAAATAGATGATTTTGTTTTTGATGCTACTATAGAAGTTTTTTTTCTATCAAATTCAACTATTTCAAAAGAAAATTTCAAGAAAAAAATTATAGAAATACCAATTTCTAAATTTAGAAATCAACATTGGAGTTTTATATATAAATTTATTTTTAGAATATTTTCTTTTTCAGTTTTAAGATATTTTAGAATTCATGAAAAGATTAAAAACAAAATCGAAAAACAAATAGCCAAGGATAGTATTATTTTTCTAAAACAAAACAAAGTAGATTTGGTTTATTATCCAACCCAAAATAGGTATCCAATGGATTATCCTTTTATTGCAACACATTGGGATTTAGGTCATAAAACCATGTTTGCATTTCCAGAAGTTACATTGCATAATAAATTCGAGAAAAGGGAAAACTACCATAGAGTGATTTTGCAAAAGGCATTTGCAATATTTGCAGAAAGCGAACAAAGCAAAAAAGAATTAATCGAATTGGAACAAATAAACGAAAATAGAATTTTTGTTGTACCTCTTTTTGCAGGAAAAGTGGTAGAACTAAATGTTTACGAAAAACAGCAAACAGACATTTTACAAAAATGGAGTTTAGATAAAAATAAATTCTATTTTTATCCAGCGCAATTTTGGGCACATAAAAATCATTATGGATTGTTAATGGCTTTTCAAATGGTTTTAAAAAACAATCCAAAACTAAAACTTGTTTTGAGCGGCTCTGACAAAGGAAATTTGAGTTATATTAAAGGAATTGTTAAGGAATTAAATTTAGAAAGTAATGTGCTTTTTACTGGATTTGTATCAGATGAAGAAATTTATGCTTTCTACAAAAATGCAATCGCATTGGTAATGCCAACTTTCTTGGGGCCAACAAACATGCCTTTGCTCGAGGCAAATAGGCTTGGCTGTACAGTGATTTGTAGTGATTTAAATGGTCATAAACAACAAATGAAAGAGAATGCAATTTATTTTGACCCATCGAATTTTGTCGATATTGCCACAAAAATGGAATCTGTAATTGATTCAAAAAAATCTTTTACAACAATTCCAGAAAGCAATACTTGTGAAATTTTGAATCAACATTTTAAGTCTTTATATAACGTCAGAAAAACTTTTGGCTATGATTTTTGATCAAAATATAAACTATCCAAAAATTACAATTGTTACTCCATCGTTTAATCAAGGAGCGTTTTTGGAAGAAACAATTTTGTCGATTATCAATCAAAATTATCCAAATCTTGAATACATAATTATTGATGGTGGAAGCAATGATAATAGCATCGAAATTATAAAAAAGCATCAAAATAATATTAATTATTGGGTTTCAGAAAAAGATTTTGGACAAAGCCATGCTATAAATAAAGGATTTGCAAAAGCAACTGGCGAAATTTTAAATTGGATAAATTCTGATGATATTTTGCAGCCAAATTCTCTTTTTCAAATAGCAAATTCTTATTTAGGTAGAGTAAGTGACAATGTCGTTTTAGTTGGACATGGATACGAAATCGATGAAAATAGTAATTTTATTTGTGAACGAAAAGTATTCATTTCGAACAAAAACGAATCTGAAATTTCACTTAATTTGAATGGAAATCCAATTCAACAATCAATTTTTTTCTCTAAAAAACTTTTTTCTGAATCTGGAGGAATTAATCCATTGATGAAATTTACTATGGATATTGATTTGCATTATAAATTTGGTTTTCTGAAACCAGAAATCCTAATTATTGATTATTTTTTGGCAAGTTTTAGAAAACATACAAATTCAAAAACAATATTTCAAGAACATAAAATGCTACTAGAGAAACTAAATTATATTGAATTTATAAAACCATATGGAAAAAATAGATCTCATTATGAAAACCAAATTAGTTTCAATTCGGTAGGTTTTTCTACAAAAAATATTAATTTTAAAGAAAAATTAAAAATTGTAAAGATTTTTATAAAAAATACACCAATTTGTAAACGTAATCTGTATAAATATCGAATTATTTTCGTCAAACTTTTTCAAATTTCATAATAACAATGACGCGTTTAACAACAAAAAAATACTGGGAAAATTATTACCATTCCGACATTAAGCCCATTAAGAGACAAATCACTCAAACATGTTCTGGTTATGATGAATTTTGGAATATTTTAATTAATGAAAACGATAATAAATCACAGAAAACCATAATAGAAATTGGAGGTTATCCAGGTAGGTATTTAGCCTATTTATCAGACAAATACAATTTGATTCCTACAAGTTTAGATTTCAATTCAGACTCAGAAAAAATTTCACAGAGCATGGAAGTTTTCGATGTAAAAGAGTTTTATACTATCCAAAAAGATTTTTTTGATTATACTCCAATACAGGAATATGATGTAGTAATTTCAAATGGATTCATTGAACATTTTGAGGATTTTGACGACGCATTAGACCGACATCTTCTATATTTAAAAAAAGGTGGTACGCTTTTTATTAGCATACCAAACATGAGAAACTACATAAAATATTATAAATATTTAGTTGATAAAAATAATTTGGACATCCATAATCAAAAATGTATGAAATTAAGCGTGTTCGAAAACTTTTCGAAAAGAAATAATCTGAAAACATTATATACAAATTACTTTGGGTCTTTTCCTTTTTCGGTTCATCAAGACCTTAATTTTTTTCAAAAAATGATTTTTCAATTGCATCGAATTCCTTCAAAATTTTTTTTAAACAAATGGATTGAAAATAATCCAAACAAATATTTTTCCTCTTCAATTATAGCGGTTTACAAAAAATAGTATATGTGTGGATTTTTAGGCGAAATAACCAATAATTTAATCGAAAAAGAAATTTTTCATGATTTGCTCGACCTCAGTATTCATAGAGGTCCAGACCAACAAGGTTATTGGAAAGACGATTTTTGTCAATTAGGGTTTAACCGTTTATCTATTTTGGATTTATCAGAAAAAGGAAGCCAACCTATTTTGAGTCCATCGGGTAAATTTGCAATGGTTTTTAATGGTGAGATTTATAATTATAGAGAAATTCAAAAAAAGTTTAGTATTTCCAATAATGTTTTGCGCTCTTCATCGGACACTGAAATTCTTTCTCATCTTTTAGAAAAAGTTTCTATAATAGATTTTGCAAAAGAACTGAATGGAATGTTTGCAATTGCCGTTTGGGATTTAGAGAAAAAGCAATTACACTTGATTAGAGATTTTGCGGGAATTAAACCACTTTTTTATGGAATTTATAATCACGGTATTGTGTTTGCATCTCAATTTGATCAAATTTTTTTGCATCCAGCATTTCAAAACAAAAAGTTACGTCCAGAAATTATGAAAGAATATTTTGGTCTTGGGTATATGCATGCACCAAACACCGTTTTCGAAAATATTTTTCAGATAGAAGTCGGTCAAATAGTTTCTTGGGATTATCAAAATCTAAAAATTGTGTCTAAAACAAAATATTTTGATTGGAAAATAGCAGATCAATTAAAGGAAACAAGTTCGGAAACCGTTTCTAAATTTGATGAGATTTTTTCAAAAGTAATCAAAAATCAACTCAATGCAGACGTTCCAGTATCGACTTTTTTGAGTGGAGGAATAGATAGTCCTCTAGTAACGGCTTTCTCTAAAAAGTATAGAAAAGATATTGAAGTGTTTACATTTGGAATCAATGATCTAGAATTTAATGAAAGCGATGTGGCTCAAAAAATCGCAAAAAAATTAAACGTAAAGCAAAATATCGAATTGATTAGTGAGAACGAATTAGTAAAAATAATTGATTTACATTTCGAAAAAATGTCAGAACCTTTTGGCGATGCAAGTTCTGTTCCGACGTTTGTGATTACAAAAAAAGCAAAAAAGTATGCTACTGTAATGCTTTCGGGTGATGGTGGAGATGAATTATTTTGGGGTTATCCTCGGTTTTTGAAATCAATTCAGCATCTAAAATGGTTTTATTTACACTTATCAATCAGAAAAATCGTTGCTCCTTTTTATAGGAAATTTTTTAAGAAAACCTCTAGTGCAATTGATGTTTTTTCGGATTTTGATCAATGGATTTTGTCAAAACAACTTCATTTTCCTAATTTAGACTACGTTTTTCCGAACATAAAATTTTCGCCAGAATTATTAGAATCTTATAGTTTAAAAGAAAAATTAAATAAAAAAAATGTTTTAAATTTTTTAAAGCAAAATGAATTTAATGCTCATTTACAAAAAATTTTAAGAAAAGTAGATTTGATGAGTATGGCAAATAGTTTAGAAGTTCGAGTTCCTTTTTTAGATAAAAACACAATAGATTTTAGCAATACAATAATTCCAGAATTTGGAATTTTGCATCAAATACCTAAATTAATTCTCAGAAAATCATTAAGCAATTATATTGACAAAGAAATTATTAATTTACCAAAAAAAGGATTTTCTGTTCCAGTAGAAAAATGGTTGAGAAACGAACTAAAATCAGATTTAATTTTCAATCTTCAAGAAAAAACTTTTTATGGAAGTGAATTTTTAGATAAGAACGAGTTAGATTTGGTTATAAATAACTTTTTGAATCATGACCCGAATTCGAATCCTTGGGCGATTTGGCATTTATATACTTGGCAAAAATGGGCTAGTAAGTATAAATTAAAATCAAATATATGATACGAAAAATACAATTTTTAATAATTTATATTTTCAAATATTATTTTGGTTTCAATACAAAATCTAGGATTTTGGTTTTGAACTATCATGGTTTGGTAGAACAAATAACAAACGAAAGATTACAACGAAATTTTCATACAATACCTCAATTTAAAAAGCATATTGAGATATTGAAAAAAGAAAAATTTATTTTTTTGAATGCAGATCAATTTGTCTTTTATCATCAAAATCAAAATTTGATTAAAAAAAAGAGATTAGTTTTTTTGACTTTTGATGATGGTTATAAAAATAACCTAGGAGCAATTGAGATATTAAAAACCCAAAACATTCCATGTACTTTTTTTCTCTCAACGCAAAGTATTGACACAAAACATTCTATTTGGACTGTAAATTTATCTTTATTATTGTTAGAATGGAACTTAAATGAAATAGTTTATAAAAAGAAATATTATTCAATTAAAAATAGTTTTGAAAAAAGTAGTTTTTTTAATTTAGTTAGAAA
Organism: Bacteroidota bacterium; assembly: GCA_043738745.1. Lineage (GTDB taxonomy): Bacteria > Bacteroidota > Bacteroidia > Flavobacteriales > Flavobacteriaceae > Flavobacterium. The sequence goes on along the minus strand of JAYUFL010000017.1, from coordinate 34,558 downwards.
TGAATTGAAATTTTGTTCACTAGAACATCGCACAAAAGTAATCTGTGATTTTATCAATCAATATCCAGAGAACGAATTAGAAAGGCTTTTTGAAAAGCATAATTATTTTAGGATGTTGACTTGGAACGATATCAAAAAAGTTCAAACTAACAACATTCAGTTTCATAGTCATGGACATTCTCACGAAATTCATTACGAAAATCAGTGTATAGAATTGATGACCAATGAAATTGAATTATCGAAACAAATTATAGAAGATAATTTGAAGAAATCTGTTTATCTTTTTGCCTTTCCAAACGGAAATTATTTTAAAACTTCGGAGTCTATTTTAGAAAAATATGGATATAAAAACGCTTTTGTATTAGAGGGAATTAATAATAATTCAGGAAAATTTCGAATACAAAGAATTATTCCAAATAGTAAAATTTATAAATTCAAAAATCAGATTTTATAAATGAAAAAGACCAATCCAAAAATAAAGATTCTTTACACCATATCTAATTTTGATACTTCTGGAAGCGGAAAAGTTTTGTGCGATTTAGCAAAGGGTTTAGACAAAACTAAATTTGAAGTAGAAATTTTAGCAGGAAACTCAAAAGGCATTTTTTTTAAAGAAATAGAAAACTTGGGACTACCAACATACATTCGGGATGCAAGGTTTCCTATTCGTCCATTTTATAATTTGATTTTTAGGATAAATCCGTACCGAAAATTCTTGTCTAAACAAAATTTTGATATTGTCCATTCTTGGCATTGGAGTAGCGATTGGACTGAAATTTTGGCTACACGACTTGCGGGTTCTAAATTTATTTATACCAAAAAAGCCATGAGTTGGGGAGTTATTCATTGGAAAATCAAAAGTTTTCTATCTAATTTTATTATTACAATTAATGATGAAATGAAAGATTATTTTCCAAACAAAAAGCACCAAAAACTAATTCCATTAGGCATTGACACTAGTTTTTATAATCCGGATTTATTTTCTAAAAAACCTAAATCTAATTTTTTTAGAATTATAACCATTGCTAATTTAGTTCCTGTAAAAGGAATCGAAATTTTGATACAATCTATTTATAAACTCAATAATAACAAAATTACTTTAGAAATAGTTGGAGACACAAGAGATAATTATGTTAAAGGCTTAGAGAATTTAATTGTAGAATTAAATTTGCAAGAACAAGTTTTTTTTTCTGGAAAACATATAGATGTTAGACCATTTTTGGTCAACTCAGATTTGTTTGTAATCCCAACGCTCAACGAAGGCAGGAAAGAAGGCATGCCAATGGCATTAGTCGAAGCCATGAGCATGGGAATTAGTGTTTTAGGCTCGGATATTTCGGGAATAAATTTTGTTTTAAAAAATTTTCCAGAACTTTTGTTCGAGGCAAGTAATATCGAAATATTGACCAATAAAATCAATCAACTATATGATAAATCAGAACTAGAGCGAAATGAAATTGGCAACGGTCTACGCGCCTATTGTATTCAAAATTTTTCTATGGACATGTTTATAAAAAAACATGAGGAGTTATATACAAAAATTGCTAAAAGATAATGGAAAAACAATCTATTAGAATCCCTTCTTTAGACGGATTACGAGCAATTTCTATTTTTTTTGTTATTTATAGTCATGCTTTCAAACCGCAACTAATAAACTTTGGAAAACTAGGAGTGAAAATATTTTTTATAATTTCATCGTATCTAATTGTAGGGATTTTGTTGAAAGATATTGAGAAAAATAGGTTTAGTTTGCGGAATTTTTATTTCAAAAGAGCCATGAGAATTTTTCCTGCTTTTTATATTTATCTAGTAATCATTTTTATTTTTATGAAGAGCATAAATGTTTTTAGTTTAGAGCATTTTTGGCGCGCTCCACTATTTATTTTCAATTATCAGCCAAACTCATCTTGGATTCCAGCAGAGTGGTTTGTAGGACATAGTTGGTCGCTGGCAGTAGAAGAACAATTTTACGTACTAATTGCCTTGTTATTTTTGTTAGTTAAAAAGCAATTTTTAAATAATAAAAAAATGATATACATTTTTCTTTCAATTATTGTTATTGTGCCAGTAATACGAATTTGCTACTTATATTTTCAGAATATTCCAGATTTTCTAAAAAATTCAGTAAATCGTAGTTTCGAAACTGTTGCGGATTCGTTAGCCGTTGGAGCAATTTTTGCAATTCTAAAAGATAAAATAGAAGTTCATAGATTATTTATGTTCTTTAAAAATAAAATACTTTTTTTGTTTGTTTTGATACTAGGAATCATGGTTTTAAACAGTTCTTTAGTTTCTGAAAAATTTGGACTCAAACCAAGATATATTTTCAATTTGTGCGGTCAAACCATCATTAATTTTTCGATTGCAATCATTATTTTATTTTGTATTAACTTAAAAAAATCAACTTTTATTTTTCGATTTCTAAATCATAAATTCATGATAACAATCGGAATCTGGAGTTATTCGATATATCTTTGGCAACAAGTTTGGTTTTTTACTTGGGAAATACCAATTATAATAAAAGTAGCAGGAACATTTGTTTGTGCTATTTTATCGTACTATTTAGTTGAACTAAATTTTTTGAAGGTAAGAGATAATTATTTTCTCAAAAAAAATCAAAAATGATTCTAAAAACACCAATAATTCCGACTAAATCTACTTTTTTTGGAAAAAAATCAGCACTCGATTACAAAGCAATTTGTGTATTTGTAGCAACAGGATTTTTTTTAGATCAAGATACCTATTACACAGAACAAAAAGTTTTGAAACCAGGTTACGATTATGAAATCGATGAGGTAAGCAAAGAAATAATTTCCGAAAAGCCTTATTTCAAATGGCATTACACACCAAGGGAGCGAACTTTGTCTCAGATTACTTCTGAATTTGCTGTATTATTTGAAACGATTATTAAAGAACAAATTAGTGATAAAAAAGTAATTTTACCACTTTCTGGAGGATTAGACAGTCGCACCCAAGCCGTTGCATTGCATCATTTAGGAGCGCATGTAAAATCGTATAGTTATTCTTTTTTTAATGGACTCAACGAAACTTTGTACGCAAAAAAAATAGCAAAAAAATGTAATTTTCTTTTTCAAGACTGGAAAGTAAAACCTAATTATCTTTGGAGAAAAATCGAAAAATTAGCGAAAATTAATAATTGCTATTCCGAGTTTACACATCCACGCCAAATGGCTTTTGTTGATGAGTATAAAGATCTTGGAGAAATTTTTTCGCTCGGACATTGGGGTGATGTTCTGTTTGATGACATGGGGGTTGATAATGATTTGCCTTGTGAAGCACAGATTCAAATAATTCTGAAAAAAATCATTAAAAATGGAGGTTTGGAACTGGCAGAATCACTCTGGAAAACGTGGCAAATAGAAGGCGATTTTATGTTGTATTTATCAGATAGAATTAAAAAATTACTTAACGAAATTAATATTCCGAATAATGCTAATGCCCAAATTAGAGCATTTAAAAGTAAATTTTGGGCCACTCGCTGGACAAACACAAACCTTTCTATTTTCGAATCTGTTCGCCCCATTTCTGTTCCCTATTTTGATAATAGAATGTGTGAATTTATTTGCTCGGTTCCAGAAAAATACCTTTCTGGAAGACAAATTCAAATAGAATATATTAAAATGCGAATGCCTGAAATTGCTAAAATAACATGGCAAGATCATCGACCTTTTAATTTATATAACTACAAATGGAATAAAATTCCGTATAATTTGCCTTATCGAATTTTTAGTAAATTAACAAAAATTATTTCAAACAAAAAATACATTCAGCGCAATTGGGAGTTACAATTCCTTGGATCAGAAAATAATATGGAATTACAAAAATGGTTGTTTGACAACGATTTTTTTTCGAAATTAATTCCAAAAGATGTTGTTCAAACTTTCTACAACGATTTCAAAAATAAAGACGAAGTATATTTTTCGCATTCTGTGAGTATGTTACTAACTTTGTCTTTGTTCTCTAAAAATAATTTATAATATGAAACCAAAGAAAATTGCAATTTACTCGGGTGCAATTCCAAGTTCTACTTTCATCGAAAGATTGATATTGGGCCTGGCTTTGGATGGATTTAAAGTGTATCTTTTTGGACTAAAATTAAAAAATATTGAATACAAAAAAAATATTTTTCAGATTACCTATTCTCATAAATTAAGTAAAATTTATAATTTTTTCAAGTATTCGTTTTTACTTTTTATATTTAAAAACCGAGAAAAGAAAATTTTAGACGCAATTATAAAAAGCAAAAATTCCGATTCCAAAATACTAAAAGTAAAATACTATCCTGTTTTGTATCATAAACCAGATATTTTTCATGTACAATGGGCAAAAAGTCTCGAAGATTGGATTTGGGTTCAAGATTTTGGAATTAAATTAGTATTGAGTTTGCGTGGAACACACATCACAATCAGTCCAATTACCGATGAAAATTTAGCAATTCAATACAAGAAAAATTTTCCTAAAGTAAATGGTTTTCATGCTGTTTCAAAATCAATTTTACAAGAAGCACAAAACTATGGAGCAAATTTATCGAAATCGAAAGTCATCTATAGCGGATTGAATTTAAGTGATTTAAACTTTTTAGAAGAAAAAAAACCTAATAAAATTTTAAAAATCATTTCGGTTGGTCGTTCACATTGGGTTAAAGGATATACGGTTGCATTAGATGCTTTTGCAATTTTAAAAACCGAAAATTTCCAATTTCAATATACTATTATTGGTATAGAAAATGATGAGGAATTAATTTTTCAACGTTCGGAATTAGGTTTGGAGCACGATGTGGTTTTTATAAAAAATAGTGATTTCGAAACGATAAAAAAAGAAATTCAAAACGCAGATTTTCTATTATTACCAAGTCTCGAAGAAGGTATTGCAAACGTTGTTCTTGAGGCAATGGCTTTAGGAACACTTGTTGTTTCTACAAATTGTGGCGGAATGAACGAAGTAATTACTGATGGTAAAAACGGGTTTTTAGTACCAATTCGAAATGCAAAAGCGATTTCTCAAAAGATAAAAATGATAGATAAATTAACTGAATCTGAAAAACGAATTATAATAAGAAGAGCCAGAAATACTATTGAAATGCAGCATGATTTTGAAAGCATGATTTCCGAAATGAAGCACTTATACGATGATGTTTTAAATTCAAAAAATTAATGAAAATAGGAATCGTTTTACCATCAACACCAGGATATTCCGAAACTTTTTTTAGAAATAAAATCAAAGGTTTAGAAAAAAATGGACATTCGGTTACACTTTTTGTAAACTCAAAATCGTTTTTAGAATCTAATTTTAAGAATGTAGTTGTTGCACCAAATCTATCTGGGAGTAGTTTTTTTTTAGTCATAAAATCATTTTATATTTTATTTAAAAGTTTTATATTTTATTCTAAAAAAGTAAAAAAATTATATAATTTAAATAAAAAAGACCAGTTTTCCTTTCAAAAAAACCTTCAAAACATAGTTATAAATAATCATTTTTTATCACAAAAATTAGATTGGTTACATTTTGGCTTCGGAACAATGGCTCTTGATCGAGAGAATGTTGCTAAAGCAATTGGTGCAAAAATAGCAGTAAGTTTTCGTGGATTTGATTGGTATGTGTATCCAACAAAAAACAAAAAATGCTATGATTTACTGTTTTCAAAACCAATAAAATACCATGTTTTATCCGATGGAATGAAAATAGATTTAATGAAATTTGGAATAAACTCAAAAAAAATCATAAAGATAACGCCAGCAATTGACCTTAATTTGTTTTCAAACATTGGTGAATTTGAATTGAAACAACAACTTCAAATTGTTACAATTGCTCGATTACATTGGATAAAAGGGATAGAATATACTTTGCAAGCCTTGGCTTTGGTTAAACAATCAGGAATAGATTTTCAGTACACAATTATTGGAGACGGAATTGAAAAAGAACGTTTGGAGTTTGCCGCACATCAATTAGGTTTAACAGAAAATGTTACATTTACAGGAAAATTAAATCCAGAAGAATTGAAAATTCGTCTTCAAAAATCGAATTTGTATTTGCAATACAGCCTACAAGAAGGTTTTTGCAATGCCGTTTTAGAGGCGCAAGCCATGGGTTTGCTTTGCGTGGTAAGTGATGCCGATGGGTTGCAAGAAAACATTGTTCACGAAATTACGGGTTTTGTAGTTCCAAAACGAAACTCTGAATTACTTGCTAAAAAAATAATTGAAACTACACAATTGTCTATTGAAAAACGAAATCAATTCATTAAAAATGCCATTGCAAGAGTAAAAAGAGATTTTAACGTAGCTAATCAAATTGAAGAATTTGTAGATTTTTACAAAAATTAATGAATATATACATTCCAGACCTTGATTTCAAGAATACAAACAGAAAAGAACTGTTTATTTTGACTCGACCTTTTTTTGGCGAAAATAAATGGATAGAGTTAGATGAATTAAAGTCGCATTGGGGCTTGATTTCTTCAGAATTTCAATTAGTTGCTACTATTGAAAAAGCAACTATTGTTTTAATTCCACTTTCCATAAATCATTATTTTAGTACAAATAAAAAACTGGAATTGGAAGAGTTAAATCAAAAATGTAAACGAAATAACATTAAAGCATATGGTTTTATTTCGGGAGATTTTGGAGTGATATTTCCTGATTTTTCAAATATAATTTATTTTAGACTAGGTGGTTTTAAGTCGCAAGTTTCGAATAAAAATTTTGCTTTTCCTGTATCCGTTTCAGATCACTTTCAAAGAATTTATAAAGAATTAAATCCAATTCCAAATTTAAAAAAAGAATTGCCAATAATAGGTTTTTGTGGACATGCAACACTTTCAAAAGTAAAAGAAATCAAAGAAATCGCAAAATGCTGTTTAGAAAACACAAAACGTTTTTTAAAGAATCCATTTTGTAAAGATTGGGAAACTTTGTTTGCCTCGGCTTTTGAACGAGCAAGTATTTTAAAGTCATTCGAAAAATCTACCGTAATAAAAACTAATTTTATTTATAGAAAAAACTATCGTGCAGGTGCCATTTCAGAAGATGAAAGGCAGAAAACTACTTTAGAATATTATAAAAACATTCATGATTCTGATTATGTTTTGTGCATTCGCGGTGGCGGAAATTTTTCAGTTCGATTTTATGAAACTTTGCTAATGGGAAAAATACCAGTTTTTATTAATACAGATTGCTTATTGCCATTTGAAAATCAGATTAATTGGAAAAATCATGTGGTTTGGATAGAATGGAAAAATCGAAAAAACTGTGCAAAAACTGTTTCGAATTTTCATAACAAATTATCTAATGAAGAATTTGTAAATTTGCAAATCAACAACAGGAAACTTTGGAAAGAAAAACTTTCGGTTTCTGGCATGCTAAAAATGATTGAAAATGATTTTTAAGTTTCTCTACTATCTTTCACCAATTTGGTATTTTAACCTAAAATCTATTAAAGATTTCGGATATTTTCCTACCATACAACAATTAAAAGATTTTGGGGTAAATTTCGAGATTGATTTAAATTATAAAAACGAAAATTCTAGAAATAGAGATGTTTCTTGGACAGCTTTCCAACAAGGATTTATTAATAAAAATCAAGAATCAGGTTTAGATATTTGGCAAAAAGAGTTTATTCCAATTCATGATGAGTACGTCTTTTTGCGTAAAAATTTTCATGTTGCTTGGGTTTTATATGTTTTGATAATTCGAATATTCTCATTCAATAACCCGTTTCGAGAAATTAATTTGTTTCTAAAAACCAGAAAAGTAAAACGAGTAGATTATTCACAGAGTCATTTAAAATACAAAGATTATAATTCCTTTAGAAGTCCATTAATCAATCAAAATCCATTAATCTCTGTAATTATTCCAACGCTAAACCGCTATGAATATCTAAAAGATGTTTTTCGAGATTTAGAAAGTCAAACCTATAAAAATTTTGAAGTCATAGTTGTGGATCAAACAGATGATTTTCAGGAATCGTTTTACAAAGGCTGGCAACTTGATATAAAATTTTGGTTTCAAGAAGAAAAAGCACTTTGGAAAGCTAGGAATGAAGCCATAAAATCTGCAAAAGGAGATTATATACTTTTATACGATGACGATTCATTAGTCGAAAACGACTGGATTCTTCAGCATCTCAAAACAATGGATTTTTTCAATTGCGATATTTCGTCAGGAGTTTCTATTAGTTTTGTTGGCGATGAAGTTCCAAAACACTACAGTTATTTTCGATGGAGCGATCAAATAGATACAGGAAACGTATTGTTGAAAAAAGAAATTTTCAATACCATTGGATTGTTCGATACACAATTCGAGAAACAACGTATGGGAGATTGCGAGTTTGGGTTGCGAGCCTATTTAGCTGGTTTCTCTAATGTTTCTAATTACAAAGCCCAAAGAATTCACCTCAAAGTGAGTGAAGGCGGGTTACGACAAATGGGAAGTTGGGACGGTTGGCGACCAAAAAAATTATTTGGACCACGACCAGTGCCTAGCGTTTTGTACTTGACTCGTAACTATTTTGGAAACAATTCTTGTAGATTGTATATTCTAAAAGAAATTTTACCTTCGTTGATACCCTACAGATTTAAAAAATCTAAAGCATTAAAACTAATTTCGTTTTTATTTTTACCATTCTTGCTACCTTTAGTTTTCTTTCAGGTTATAAAATCTTGGAGTTTGGCGAGTGGAAAACTGAAAGAAGGAGCGAAAATTGAACATGTTTAAATGAATATAGTCAATATGATTGAAATTAAAAAATATTGCCCTGATTTAGAGCAACTTCATATTGATTTTGCATCAAAATATTGGACAAAAAAAAGACGATTTACTCCAGAATATATTTATTGGAAATTTAGAGGTAAGCATAACGAGAATATTTCATCATTTATTTTAGCAATTCACGAAAATAAAGTTATCGGTCAACTTGGTTTGATACCTGTTAATGTTAAAATTGAAGACAAAATAGTTGATGCTCAGTGGGCTTGCGATTTGATGGTCGACAACGATTACAGGGGAAGTGGTGTTGCAAAATTGTTATATGATTTTGCACACAATCAAAAAACACTAACTTTAGGAAGTGATCCAAGTTCAGCGGCTTCAAAATCAATGAAAAAAAATGGATATCAATCGCTTGATGGAGGTTGGAAATTATTTTTTGGTATTTACATTGGAGAAATTTTTAAACTAAAAAAAATTAACTTCTCTTTTTTTAACTACATTCCAAATGTTTTTAGTATATTTTTTTATGTTTGGGGGAAATTAAGAGTAAATAAATTCAAAAAAATAGATATTGGTCAATATCATGAACTAAAAAAAAACAATTATAATTCTAGTGAAATAATTTACGTAATTCAAGATAAAGAATTCATTTTTTGGCGTTGTAATAGTTTTAAAAACTATTACAACGAAGTTGAAATTTTTAGAAATAACAAGAATGATTTTTTTTCTGGGTTTAATAATAATGGGAATTTTGTAATTACAGATTATAGTTCAAAAAATGTTATTATTTTTTTTGATATGATTTCACAAATTCTTTTTTTATATAAAAAAAGTGGACTTCGCTCGATAAAATTTTTGAATGATACTAATAAATTTTCAAATTTGTTACGTTTTATGGGCTTCATTAAATTTAGAACACGAACCGAAGTAGTTTATTTTACTAATGATAAAGAATTAAGTAAACAAATAGCCAACAAAAAATTCCATTATACTTATTTAGATTCAGATGAAAACATTTAACACAAAAAAAATAATTCTAATTTGGGATTTTGATGGAGCAATAGGTCAAATTAATGCTACATATCCATATAATTTCAACTTTGATAAATTTGAAGAAGAAATAAACAATATACACTATATTCTTGATAAATTAGAAGAATATAAAATCAAAACTTGTTTTGCAATTACGGGATTTTCAGCAGAAAAAGGTCTTTATCCCTATGTTTTTCCTGAATTAATTAATCAAATTGCAACAAAAGGACACGAAATTGCATCACACAGTTGGAAGCATGAATGGACAAGTATATTTACAGAAAACCAAATTGAGAAAAGTTTAATTCGTAGCAAAAAAAGTTTAGAATCCGTAATAAACGGCAATATTGTTTGTGGTTTTGTGCCGCCACACAATAGGCCTATGACTTGGTTTAGAAGAGGTGCATTTAGTTTAGGTGACAGAGGAATTTTTCCTTTTTTTAAGATGGGAGATAATCAAAAACTAATTAATCTTTTAAAAAAAAATAACTACAAATGGGTTAGAGTTTCTTATCGAAATATTTTTCAAAAAATAGGTTTGTTAAAGACTAACATGACTGGAAATGTAATTAAAATAAATAAGGTAATGGTTTTTGAAAATCATTACAATGGTTTTGATGAAGTTGTAATAAATCATATTCTTAGTACAAATCACTCAACTTACACAATTAGTGCTCATCCATTAATGATTTCATATTTAAATAAAATAGAATCAAAACAGAATTTCGAAAATTTTCTAAATAAAATGACTAATAGTAATCAGAATATTGAATTTGTTTTACCTTCAGAACTTTTGTAATTATAATTTTATTTGAAATCAATCCTCATCATATCCTCGGAATTTCCACCTTTACCTGGCGGAATAGGAAATCATGCCTTGAATTTGGCCTTGAATTTACAAAAAAACAAGAAGAAAGTTACCGTCATTACAGATCAACGAAATGAAATTCTTGAAACAGATTTAGATTTTGATAAAAAACAACCCTTTTCAGTAAAAAGAATTAAACGACAAAAAATAGTTTTTTTTACTTATATAAAAAGAATTTCAGAATCTTTTTCGTTTGTAAAAAACAATAAAGAAGCCACGACTATTTGTTCGGGGAAATTTCAATTGTGGTTAGGCGCATTTTTAAAAGTCATGTTTTCAAACAGAAAATTTATTGCCGTTGTTCACGGATCTGAGATTTCTGCTGGCGGAAAATGGTCTCAAGAAATTACAAAATGGAGTTTTTCGAAATACGATTCTTTAATTGCGGTTTCAGAATTCACAAAAAAACTAATTTTAGATAAAAAATCAAATCTCGAAGTTACAGTAATCAACAATGGTTTTTTATTTTCGGAAAAAGAAATTCTAAATTCTGATTTCATAATAAAAGGAAGTCCAAAATTGGTAACAATTGGCAATGTAACTTTCCGAAAAGGACAACAAAATGTAATTAAAACATTACCAAAACTCAAGGAAAAATTTCCTGAAATTCAGTATCATATCGTTGGAATTCCAACAGAAAAAGATACTTTAGAATCGTTAGCAAAATCTTTGAATGTAGAAGATAATTGTACGTTTTATGGTGCTTTATCTGATATTGAAATGATGAAAATTGTTTCGAATTCGGATGTTTTTTTGATGCTAAGCGAAAATCTACCTAATGGTGATGTTGAAGGTTTTGGAATTGCAATTCTCGAAGCCAACTATTTTGGTCTACCAGCAATTGGATCCAAAAATTCGGGTATCGCAGATGCGATAAAAAATAACTATTCGGGTAAGTTAGTAAATCCTAGTAATGAAGTTGAAATTTTAGAAGCACTAACTGAAATTATGGAAAATTACCCAAAATATTCTGAACAAGCCAAACTTTGGAGTTTAAATTTTGATTGGAAAATTATAATTCAAAAATATTTAGAAATTATTGATTAATGTATAAAAAGTTAGTAATCATTTCGCATACAGAACATTATTATGATTCTAAAAATCAAATTATTGGTTTAGGATCTACGGTTAGTGAAATCAATTTTCTTGCAGATTACTGGCAAGAAATTGTTCATGTGGCATGTTTACATCATTCAGATCCTTCTAAAAATGCCATACATTATTCAAAGCCGAACATTAAATTTGTACCTATTCCGCCTTTTGGAGGAAAGAAAATCATAGATAAATTATTAGTTTTTTTTAAAATTCTAGAAATTTTTTATCAAGTCCTAAAATCCATAAATAGAGCAACCGAAGTTCAATTGCGTTTGCCAACCAGCATTGGACTATTTTTGTTGCCTTTATTTTCGATTTTTATTCCCCGAAAATTCACACTTTGGGTCAAATATGCTGGCGATTGGAGTGAATTGAATCCACCAATTTCAAACAGAATGCAACGTTGGTGGTTAAATAAAAATTTTGCTAGTTGCAGAGTAACTATCAACGGATTTTGGAACAATCAACTCAAACATTGTTTGTCGTTCGAAAATCCGTGTTTGACTCTAAACGAAATCGAAATTGGGAAATCAGTTTCAGAAAATAAAAATTTCAACAAACCTTTTATTTTTGCTTTTGTTGGTCGATTAGATTCAGAAAAAGGAGTTGATGAAATAATTAAAGCCTTGAAAACGATTTCATTTGATACGATTGATAAAGTTCATTTTATTGGTGATGGCGAAAAATTAGAATTTTATAAAAAACAAATTCATTTTTTGAATGATAAAATTATTTTTCATGGATTTTTAGAAAAACGACAGGTTCACGAAATACTGAAACAATCACATTTTTTTCTTTTGCCTTCAAAATCAGAAGGCTTTCCAAAAGTTATTGCCGAGGCTTGTTGCTATGGAACGATTCCAATTGTGTCGAATGTAGGTAGCATTTTGCATTATGTAAACAATTCAAACGGATTTATTTGGGATATAAAATCTAATGAAAATTTTAGTGCAACTATTCAAAAGGCAATTAATTCAGATAAAATTTCTTTAGGGGAAAAATCAATAGCAGGAATTGAATTGGCTAAAAAGTTTACTTTTGTGAATTATGTTCATAAATTAGAACAATTTTTAGAACCTTCTATTTAATTTAGATTTCGATGCGTCAAAAAAACAATACTTATTTTGGAATCATTTTGCTTCATGTTCTGATTGGATATTTAGTTTATTTTTTGCCTATTTTAGCATTAGTCTATTCTATTTTAATTTCTGTTTTAGGAATAATTTGGGTTTTGAAAACAAAAAATAAAAACAACGAAGTGCTTTTGGTTTGTGCCTATTTTGTTGGTATTGAAGTGTTTTTGAGAATGACAAGTGGCATACCATTATACGAATTTTGTAAATATGCGGTCATGTTTTTCATGATTTTAGGAATGATTTACAAAGGAATTTCTAAAAATGCTATCGGGTTTTGGTTAAATCTGATTCTCTTAATTCCAGGTGTTATAATTGGAATTGCAACACTCGAAAATACAGATCGTATCCGAAAAGATATACTTTTTAATATTTCGGGACCACTTTGTATTGGAATTGCTGCATTGTATTGTTTAGATAAAAAAATCACAATAGAACAACTAAATAAATTATTACTATTTTTGGGCTTGCCAATTATTTCTTGCCTTACTTATTTGTTTTTTTATACACCAAATTTTAAAGAATTGACATTTGGCACCGATTCTAATCCATTGCTTTCAGGCGGGTTTGGAGCCAATCAAGTTTCTACAATTTTAGGACTTGGAATGTTTATTTTTTTTTCGAGATTGATCCTTGAATCGAAAAACATCCTTATTTTTTTATTAAATCTGTTGATTACTTTTTATGTTAGTTATAGAGGAATTCTAACTTTTTCGCGTGGAGGAATGGTAACAGGCATAATTATGATATTAGTTTTTTCGGGTTATATTTATATTTTTTCAAAAAGTAAAACCAAGTTTAAATTAGGTTTTATATATACTTTTTTTGGAGCATTATTAATTTCAGTATTTCTCTATACTTCTTTTCAAACCAATGGTTCAATAGATAAACGATACACTAATAAAAACGCAGCGGGAAATGAAAAAGCCGACATTACAACTGGTCGAGCCGATATTTTCGAAACCGAAATCAATATGTTTTTAGATAATCCTATTTTTGGAGTTGGAGTTGGAAAAGGTGCAGAAATTAGGCAAGAAATTACAGGTGTTGCCATGAATTCGCACGACGAAATTTCTAGAACTTTGGCAGAGCACGGCTCTTTAGGGATTATTTCGTTATTAATTCTACTACTAACGCCCATTTTTTTATATCGAAATAACAAGCAACACATCTATTTATTTCCATTTTTATTTTTTTGGTTTCTGACCATTAATCACACAGCAATGCGAACTGCTGCTCCTTGTTTTATCTATGCTTTAACTTTGCTATCAGTTAAATTCGATGAATCTAATTCAGAAAATTAGTTGCAAGATATTGGAATTGAGTTTTTTAGTTTTTCTTTGATAATTACACTTCGATTTAACATTAAATTCTCATAAAACAACTTACTTTGCAAATATAAATAAGAATTATTGTGAAAAATAAGAACATACATTTCGAAATTTCGGAACGCAAATTATTGCTACAAGTTTTCGACATTTTTTCGGTTTTGTTATTGCTTCATTTTGTAAATCTTGTTTTTAAATTTAATTATTTCGATATTTCTACAACCAATTTCTACTGGACAATAGTCCTTGGTTTGTATCTTTTAATATTTGGATCGGTTTTCGAAATGTACAACCTTCAGGTGGCAAGTAATCAATTTCAAATCACAAAAAGTGTGCTTTTAACGTCGGCTACAACAGTTTTAATCTATTTGTTAACCCCAGTTTTTACACCTATTTTGCCTTCGAATCGTTTGCAAATTATTTATTTTTTTCTTTCGGTTTTTGTTGCTTTATATCTTTGGAGACTATTTTATTTAAACTTTTTAGCATCCAAAAGATTCCAGAAAAATGTTGTTTTGGTTTGCGATGTAGATCAGGTTGATGAGTTGATTAAGGGTATCGAAAATGTTGATCCTAATTACTCGATTATTGGTTTTGTAAATACGGATCAGAATTCTAATTCGAAATTTCAATCTAAAATAAAATTAGTTTCTATAGAAAGATTGATTGAGTTTTCGGCTTTAAGATCAGTTTCGGAAATTGTAATTGCCTCTCAAAAAACAGATGGAATTACGACCGAATTATATTCTAAATTATTAAATTCTTTAGAAAATGGTTTCATAATTCGAGAATATACTCAAGTTTACGAAAGTATTACACAACGAATTCCTGTTCAGTTAATTGCTCGCGATTTCTATAAATTTTTCCCGTTTAGCAGAAGTAATCACAACAAGTTGTATTTACTTTTTATGAAAATTTTCGAAATCCTGATTTCATTGATCGGAATTTCAATCGGAATTTTACTGATGTTGCCCATTTATATTTTTAATTTTATAGGAAACAAAGGTAACTTATTTTACACACAAGAACGTGTCGGCAAAAACGGAAAAATATTTAAAATTTACAAATTTAGGAGTATGATAGAAAATGCTGAAACTTCAACCGCTATTTTTGCGACCACAAACGACTTCCGAATTACACCTTTTGGCAAATTTCTTCGAAAATCCAGAATTGATGAGTTTCCACAATTTATAAATATTCTTAAAGGTGAAATGTCGGTTATTGGACCACGCCCAGAAAGACCTTTTTTTGTAAAAGAAATTTCAGAAATAATGCCTTTTTATGAAACACGTCACGTAGTGAAACCAGGTCTAACAGGTTGGGCGCAAGTAAATTATTCCTATGGTGAATCTATTGAAGATAGTTTGATAAAATTACAATACGATTTGTATTACATCAAACACCGAAGCGTTTTCTTGGACATCAATATTATGCTAAAAACATTTAGCACGGTACTATTTTATCGTGGACAATAACTTATTTTTATTTCTGAAAAGTAAAATACTCGTACTCAAAATCATTGGAACCATAATATAAAAATGAACTTTATTCAATATATAAATTCCATAAATCCCAATGCAAATCAAGCAAAATGTACTGATTTTTTTAATCCAAGTTGTATTGTTTTTGAACATAAAAAACACTAAAACCAAAAGCATTGGATTAAAAAGTAAAATATTATAATTCCACAAAACTTCTTCGTGAAATGAGTATAATCCGATTAAGGAAAATAATAATCCGATACTACCAAAAACTAAAAAATATAGAATGGTTATTTGTTTTTTATTGGCTAAAACAAAAATCAGAAGTATTAAACTCAAAAAATAAACACTGTCAAAAATAGAAGTATCGGTTTTGCGTTTTGCGTCGAAAATTGTTTTTGTTTCCGAAACCAAATTTTGATTTTTGTATTTTGTATTTTTTAAATTGTCCAAGAAATCGAAAGGCAAAAATATTTTGGTTGCTTTTTCGTCAACTTTTGTTCCAAAAATAATATTGATTCCCAATTTCATAAAAAAATGGTTTTTTACAAACGGAAATAAAACTTCGCGATAGGTTCTGGTCTCAATATTTTTTTTGATGATAGGTTTATTTACCAAAACATCATTTAGTATATCTAGGACTTTTGTGGTGCAATTTCGGTCAATAAATTTATAAGTATAAAAACGTTCATCGGAATAGATTACAGCATTTAATTTATCATATAAAATTTGTTTTTCTGATGATGAAATATTTAAAATTTGCTCATAAATGCTCCTATTTTCTTCTCTATAACCTGCTTCAAAATCACGATATGGATAGGAAATCGCAAAATACTTCATGTCGCCTTTTACAAATTTTAGGATAAAATACTCGGTTCGGAAATCGAACATTCCGTAATTGAAAACCAAATCAATTCCGTTTATTGAATCGTTAACACGAATTGCTGTGTGCCCATATAACGATTCCGATGAGTCGGCCAAACCAATGGTTAAAACACTGATTTTAGCATTTTCCGAAAGTTTTATAAATTGCGAAAAACTCGAAGATGAAATTAAAAAAGCGAAAATAAAAAAAATGTTTTTTAGTATTAATTTTATCATAATTAGAAATTGAATTTTATCTAAAAATAGATAAATCTACTTTTAAAGAAAAAATATTAGAATATAGTGCCACACTTTGATTTCCTAAATCGGTTAAGGCATAATCGACTTGAATTCCTTTGTATTTAAAGCCTAGTCCTAAATTAGGTTGAAAATCTATTTTTTGTGTTCGGTCAATTTGCGTAATATTTTGAAAATTCCCGACTCCAAGTCTCAAAAATGCTAAATCGTTATATCCGCCTTCGAAACCCAATGCTGGACTTACGCTTACAAAACTAGAGGAAATAACATCATTGGTTCTAAAAAATTGCATGTTTAAATTTGCCGCTGCAAGCAAAGTAAAATCATTATGAAACGCTATTTTTTTGGACATTCCGAGTTGCGCCTTTGGTAAGGTAATTTCAGTAGTTTCTGGCAATTCTTGGTTTTGTCCAGGTATTGCATTTTTGATGGTCGCAAACTCGGTTTCATTGATATTCCAAACATTATAGGTCGTTGTAATGTCTCGAAGCATTAATCCAAATTTCCAATTGTTTCGCTCAAATTGCAACCCAACATCAAAACCAAAACCCCAAGAACTGGCAAAATTACCAATAATTCTTCTAATTATTTTTGCATTCATACCATATTGAAATCCTGGAACTTGCAGTTTTCGAGCATAAGAAAACGTAAAACCATAATCGGCATTAGAAAAAAGACTAATTCTGTTGTAATCTATATTTCCTTGGCTATCAATTAATTGAGTTGTGTTTAAAATATTATCAACTCCAAATCGAATTGCTGAAATTCCCCAAGCACTTCGGTCGTCTATTGGTGAAGCATAAGCCGCAAAATCGTATTGGGCAATATTTGCAAAATAACTTGCGTGCATAAGCGAAACTTGTTTGTCTTCGAGATTTATTAAACCCGCTGGATTCCAATAAGTTGCATTCACATCATTAGAACTTGCCGTTACTGCATTCGACATTCCAAGCGCAGCGGCATCAACTCCAATTGACATAAAATCATTAGAATATTTTCTAACAATTTGTGCAACTGAAATTTGTGTGATTACAACAAATAGAAATAAACTAATTTTTTTCAAGATACAATGTTTATTAAACTCCAATGAATAGTGATTTTACGAGGTCAAAAATATAATTTTTTAGTGAGGTTATTTCTTGATTTTATAAAATTTTATGATATCAATAAAAACGGCTTAAAATCTATTATAAAAAACGTACTTCTCTTCCATATATTATATTAAATTTGTGAACTTTAAGAATTTATTTTATAAACCATGAATATAAAAAAACACATTCCAAATTTTATAACGCTTGGAAATTTATTTTGCGGTTGTATTGCTCTTATTTTTGTTTCTAAACTCGATTTCGAAAAGGCTTTCGCATTCGTGGCTTTAGGTATATTTCTTGATTTTTTCGATGGTTTTTTTGCTCGATTATTCAAAGTTTCGAGTCCTTTAGGGTTGCAATTAGATTCCTTGGCAGACATGGTAACAAGTGGTGTTGTGCCTGGATATGTAATGTTTCAAATGTTTCAAGGTCAACAGTATGATCCAGAAATAATATCAATTTATTCTTCGTTTGGATTTATAATCACTCTGGGAGCATGTTATCGTTTGGCAAATTTTAATATAGATACACGTCAAACCAATTCATTTATTGGCTTACCAACTCCAGCAAATACTTTGTTTATTATGAGTTTGCCAATGATTTCTAAACTTTTTCGGGACGATAGTTGGTCTATATATTTAACCAATTATTGGGTTTTGGGTGCAATTACACTTTTTAGTACTTATATAATGAATGCCGAAATTCCGTTGTTTGCTTTAAAGATAAAGAATTTTAATTTTAAGGATAATGCGCTACAAATAGTGTTTTTACTAATTTCGGTTTTACTGATTGTTTATTTTCAGTTTTTAGGAATTGCTGTAGCAATTATTTTTTATGTTTTGCTTTCGGTTTTTAAAAACATGATTTGCAAGAAATAATTTCATGAGAAAACCTGTTCCAAGAAAAAAATCTAATAAAAAAAATGTTATTTTTAACTCCAAACTATTTTGGTTTATAGTTGTTTTTGTTATTATTATGGTTTTCGGATATTTGAATAGAAATACATTAGCCTATTATTTTGGTTTTAAATCCGATAAAATTCTTAAACAAGAAAAAAAATATGCGTCTCGAAACGCTGCTGTTCTTGCAGAAAATGATGACAAAGTTGCAGGAATTGACATTTCGCATTATCAAGGAAAAATAGATTGGAATAAATTAAAATTAATTAACAAAAAATATCCAATTGGGTTTGTGTTTATCCGTGCATCGATTGGAGACGATTGTGATGATTCCAAATTTAATTTCAATTGGCAACAAGCAAAAAAGCACCATTTTATTCGTGGAGCCTACCATTATTATCGTCCAAACGAAAACTCAATGGAACAAGCCGAACGATTTATTAAGTTAGTTGAACTCGAGAAAGGCGATTTACCTCCTGTTTTAGATATAGAAAAACTGCCCGTAGAACAGTCAATCGATAGTTTAAAAATTGGTTTAAAACGTTTTTTAAATAAAATTGATGAGTACTACAAAGTGAAGCCAATTATTTATACAAGCCAAAAATACTACGAAGATTTTTTAGCCGATGAATTCGAAGATTATACGTTTTGGATTGCGAACTACAATTTTATCGAGGAAAAAATCAATGATAACTTTCTGTTTTGGCAATTTACCGAAAAAGGAAAAATCGACGGAATTAAATACAATGTTGACATTAATATTTATAATGGTACACCAAAAATGTTAGATTATTTGAGGATTGAATAGCAATTAAAAATCTAATCTCTTTTTTCTTAATTCAAAATTTTGACCTAAATATACTTTTCGAACCATTTCGTCTTCGACTAATTCTTCTGGAATTCCGGCTTTTAGGATTCCTCCTTCGAACATCAAATAGGTTTTATCGGTAATCGCCAATGTTTCTTGAACGTTGTGATCGGTAATTAGAATTCCAATATTTTTGTTTTTGAGTTGCGCTACAATGCGCTGAATATCCTCTACAGCAACAGGGTCAACACCTGCGAAAGGTTCATCTAGTAGAATAAATTTTGGATCGGTTGCTAAGCATCGAGCAATTTCGGTACGACGACGCTCTCCACCCGAAAGTAAATCGCCACGATTAGTTCGAATATGTTCTAAACTAAATTCTTCGATTAGCGATTCCATTTTTGTAATTTGATCTTTTTTTGAAAGTTTAGTGAGTTGCAAAACACTCAATATATTATCTTCGATGCTCAATTTTCTAAAAACCGATGCTTCTTGTGCCAAATATCCAATGCCGTTTTGAGCACGTTTATACATTGGATAATCAGTAATGTTAGTTTCGTCGAGATATATATTTCCTGAATTTGGTTTTACCAATCCAACAATCATATAGAAAGAAGTAGTTTTTCCGGCACCATTTGGACCAAGTAAACCAACGATTTCACCCTGATTTACTTCTACTGAAATCCCTTTTACAACGCTTCGACCTTTGTAAGTTTTTATTAAATTTTCTGCTCTTAATTTCATTTTTAAGTTTATGAGTTTATGAGTTTAGAAGTTTAGTTTCTATTCTTATAAATTATATGATTCTACAAATAAACAAAAATCATTAAATTGATTTTTTCTTTTAACTTCATTTTTAGATTTTTATAAATTGCTAAATCAAAAAACCTTATTCCTGATTTTCCAATGCTTCCCAGAATTCATAAGCACGGCGCAAATGTGGTACTACGATTGTTCCTCCTACCAAAGTTGCTATTCCCATGGCTTCCATCATTTCTTCTTTTGTAACACCTTCTTTATGAGAAGTTTCGAGATGATATTTTACGCAATCATCACATCGCAAAACAGCCGATGCTACCAAACCCAGAAGTTCTTTGGTTTTTACATCGAGTGCACCTGCTGCGTACGCATTAGTATCGAGATTAAAAATTCGTTTTACAATTTTGTTATTATCGGCTAACAATTTTTCGTTCATTTTTGAACGATATTCATTAAATTCTTGGATTATATCAGACATTTTTTTCTTTTTTAGTTACTAAAACGGCAATCAAAATACTTATTTCGTACAAAAATAACATTGGAATAGCGACAATTACCTGACTTAAAATATCAGGCGGAGTCAAAATAGCAGATATTATTAAAATTATTACAATAGCGTAACGACGGTATTTTCGTAGTATTATTGGGGTTACTAATCCAAATTTTGTTAAAAAATAAATAAATACGGGTAATTCGAACATTACTCCGCAAGAGATTACGGATGTTTTTACCATTCCAATATAATTATCGATATTAAACTGATTTTGGATAACTTTACTAACATTAAACCCACCAAAGAAATTTACAGATAATGGCAGAATTAAAAAATATCCAAATAAAACACCTAGAAAAAATAATATTGATGCAGATAATATAAACCAGAATGCGCTTTTCTTTTCTTTTTGATACAAAGCAGGACTTATAAATTTCCATATTTCCCATAATATATAAGGAAATCCAATAATAAAACCTGCGGTAATACAAGTCCAAAGAAAAATAGAAAATTGTCCACCCAATTCCGTACTCTGAATTATAAAAGGCATCTTATCAACACACATACCGCCATCGTTAGTGTTTAAATAATGCGTGAGTTCACAAAACATTCGGTAGGTGATAAAATTGGTATGAATTGGAGCAAATATAATTTTTTCAAAAACATAATCAATTATAAAATACGCTAAACCAGATGCAACTAAAATTGCAATTGTAATTCGAATGAGCAACCATCTCAAATCTTCGAGATGATCCAAAAACGACATTTCTTTGAGTTCTTTTTCTGCCATTATACTATTCCTTCTTTTAAAATATCGTGTAAATGAAGTATTCCTTTGTAGGTGCCTTTTTCTAAAACGACTAATTGTGTGATTTTATATTTTTCTAAAACCTGAAACGCATCAATGACCATAGCATCAAATTCAATTGTTTTTGGATTTTTGGTCATAATGTCTTTTGCCATTAAATGCGAAAAGGTTTCATTTTCATTTAGCATTCGTCTGATATCACCGTCTGTTATAATGCCAATTACTTTTTCGTTTTCTAAAACTGCGGTTACACCCAAACGTTTTTCGGAAATTTCGAAAATCACTTTTTTGATATTTGCATCTGCCAAAACAGAAGGTCTCAAAGTATTTTCTAACATATCATTTACTCTTAGCAATAATTTTTTGCCTAGTGCACCACCAGGATGGTATTTTGCAAAATCTTGCGGCAAAAAATTCCTCATTTCAATTAAACAAACTGTCAAAGCATCTCCCATAACTAATTGCGCGGTAGTGCTGTCGGTAGGCGCTAAATTGTTTGGACACGATTCTGATTCTATTGTTGTATTAAGTACAAAATTGGAATTTTTAGCCAAAAACGAATCCATATTTCCAGTAATTGCTATGAGTTTATTTCCAAAATTATTGATGATTTGAACTAAAACTTTAATTTCGGGACTATTGCCACTTTTTGAAATACAAATTACAACATCGTCTTTTTGAACCATACCCAAATCGCCATGAATGGCTTCTGAAGCATGAAGAAACATCGATGGAGTTCCTGTAGAGTTCATCGACGCAACAATTTTTTGGGCAATAATGGCACTTTTTCCGATTCCAGTAATTATAATTCGGGTTTTACACTCAAAAATTAGTTTAGTAGCGGCAACAAACGAATCGCCTATAAAACCTACTAATTTTTCAATTGATTTACTTTCTGATAAAATGGTTTTTTTAGCAGACTCAATTATGTTTTTATCGGGTATCAAAATAGTTTTACTATTAAATTTGTTTATATTAAAGAAATATATATCTTTATGAAATGCAAATTTAAGTAAAATTACCTTTAATAAAGAATGAATTCAAACGAAATTGATATACACAAGGAACTAAAAAAATATTTTGGTTTTAACCAATTCAAGGGTTTGCAAGAACAAGTGATTCGAAGTTTGCTTGCAAAAAAGAACACATTTGTAATTATGCCAACTGGTGGCGGAAAATCACTTTGTTACCAACTTCCGGCTCTAATGCTCAACGGAACCGCCATTGTGGTCTCGCCGCTAATTGCATTGATGAAAAATCAAGTCGATGCTATTAGGAGTTTGTCTTCAGAAAATGGGATTGCTCATGTTTTAAATTCCTCTCTAAACAAAACCGAAATTGCCCTAGTAAAATCAGATATTTTGGCTGGAATTACTAAAATGCTTTATGTAGCCCCAGAATCGCTGACCAAAACCGAATATACTGAGTTTTTGCAAAGTGTACCAATTTCGTTTGTAGCCATTGACGAAGCGCATTGTATTTCGGAATGGGGACACGATTTTCGTCCAGAATATCGAAACTTGAAACACATTATAAAGACAATTGGAGAGGTTCCGGTAATCGGGCTAACAGCAACGGCAACACCAAAAGTCCAGGAAGATATTCTGAAAAATTTAGATATGGTCGATGCAACAACCTTTAAAGCATCATTCAATCGTCCGAATTTGTTTTATGAAGTTCGAACAAAAACCAAAAATATCGAATCCGATATTATTCGGTTTATAAAACAACACAAAGGAAAATCGGGCATAATATATTGCCTTAGTCGTAAAAAAGTAGAAGCAATTGCCGAAGTTTTACAAGTAAATGGCATTTTGGCAGTACCATATCATGCTGGACTAGATGCTAAAACTCGAGCCAAACACCAAGATATGTTCCTTATGGAAGATGTAGATGTAGTTGTCGCAACCATTGCATTCGGAATGGGAATCGATAAGCCCGATGTGCGATTTGTAATCCATCACGATATTCCAAAATCGCTCGAAAGTTATTACCAAGAAACGGGTCGTGGCGGACGTGACGGTGGAGAAGGACATTGCATGGCTTATTATTCTTACAAAGATGTAGAAAAACTTGAGAAGTTCTTGTCTGGAAAACCAGTAGCCGAACAAGAAATTGGTTATGCTCTGTTGCAAGAAGTTGTTGGCTATGCCGAAACATCTATCTCGCGAAGAAAATTTTTATTACATTATTTCGGAGAAGAATTTGATTCAGAAACAGGAGAAGGTGCTGATATGGACGATAATGTTCGAAATCCAAAAACCAAAGTCGAGGCACAAATTCAGGTCAAAAAACTGCTTGAAGTTGTTCTAGATACGAAACATTTATACAAATCTAAAGAAATTATTTACACACTTATTGGTCGTGTAAACGCCATGATAAAGGCACACAGAACCGATTCACAATCGTTTTTTGGCTGTGGAAGTGCATTCGAAGAAAAATATTGGATGGCACTCATTCGCCAAGTTCTTGTCGATGGATTTTTATCAAAAGATATTGAAACTTATGGCATTCTGAAAATTACAGAAAAAGGGCTGAATTACATCAAAAATCCAGTATCTTTTATGATGTCCGAAGATCACGAATACAACGAAACCGAAGACGAAGCCATTGAAACCGCAGCAAAATCGTCTGGAACTGCCGACGAAGTTTTAATGGGAATGTTGCGCGATTTGCGTAAAAAAGTTGCCAAAAAATTAAATGTCCCACCATTTGTAGTTTTCCAAGATCCGTCGATGGAAGATATGGCTCTGAAATATCCCATTTCTATTGATGAGATGAGTAATATTCACGGAGTAGGCGAAGGCAAAGCCAAAAAATACGGCAAAGAATTTATTGAATTAATCGCCAGATATGTTGATGATAATGATATTGAACGCCCAGATGATTTAGTCGTAAAATCTACAGGAGCAAATTCTGCAAATAAATTATACATCATTCAAAACATAGACAGAAAACTTTCGCTAGATGATATTGCCAAAGGTAAAGGTCTGAAAATGGACGATCTAATTAAAGAAATGGAGCAAATTGTTTATTCTGGAACTAAATTAAATATTAAGTATTGGATCGACGAAATGCTCGACGACGATCAACAAGAAGAAATTCATACCTATTTTATGGAATCTGAATCGGATAATATTGAAAATGCACTCAAAGAATTTGATGGGGATTATGATATCGACGAATTGAGAATGATGCGAATCAAATTTATTAGCGAAGTGGCTAATTAAATTAGTTTTAAAAAAAATTCGAATACTCTAAATTATATTTTAGATAATTCGTCTTCACAATTTTTCAATATGGACGACAATCAAAAAAAACTAATTAAATTGGCTCATGCTAAAATGCCTTTCGGAAAATACGAAGGTTGGTCATTGGTTGATATTCCAGAATATTATATTGTTTGGTACAGTAACAAAGGTTTTCCAAAAGGAGAATTGGGCGAGCAATTACAATTAGTATATGAATTAAAACTCAATGGACTCGAAGAATTAATTCATAATATAAAAAAACAATATCATAAACCATAAAAAAATCCTATTTGAAATTTCAAACAGGATTTTTTATTTTAAAATAAGATTTTGTTATTGAATAAAATCAAATTTATCTTGAAACATAGCACCTACAATTGGTAATGGTTTTTCCTCTTCATTATTAGCATTCATAATGCCAATAACCCAAAGTACAACAATCGCTAGATTTGCCAAACTCAAGATACTAGCAAGCGTAGGCACAACTGTACCAATAATTGTTAATACAATACTCAAAACAATTCCTAGAATACCTAATCCTAAACTTTGTTTTAAATGAAATTTTGCTAAAGAAGATTTTTCAGCGTTTCCGTTGTACGACATGTAAGCAATTACCCATCCAATGATAGTAATGTAACTAATAATTGAAATCATTTTCTTGTCCATAATATAATTTTTGTTTTGGTTAAGTTTCAAATATATAAAATTTTAAAATACAAAACACATTAAATAATTTAATAATCAACAATTGTTAATATTTGTTTTAACATCAATTTTTTTTAATATAATTCTAAAATCTGACAATCTAAAAATATATAAGTCCATTTTTTTCCATACTTTTGCATCGTTTTTGAACTAACTACCAAAAACAACAACACAAAACAAACAACAAATGAATCCAACCAAATATATTTTTGTTACTGGCGGTGTAACTTCTTCTCTCGGAAAAGGAATCATTGCTGCATCTTTAGCAAAATTATTGCAAGCACGTGGCTACAGAACCACAATTCAAAAATTTGATCCCTACATAAACGTAGATCCAGGAACACTAAATCCATACGAACATGGCGAATGTTATGTCACAGACGATGGTGCCGAAACAGATTTAGACCTTGGGCATTACGAACGTTTTTTGAATGTAACAACATCTCAAGCAAATAATGTAACAACTGGTCGAGTATACTTATCAGTAATCGAAAAAGAACGTCGTGGCGAATTTCTTGGAAAAACCGTTCAAGTTGTTCCACATATTACTAACGAAATCAAAGAACGGATGCAATTACTAGGTAATTCGGGCGATTTTGATATTGTAATTACAGAAATTGGTGGAACTGTGGGCGACATAGAATCTTTACCCTATATTGAATCTGTTCGCCAACTCGTTTGGGAATTAGGCGAAAATAACGGAATTGTAATACATTTAACACTTGTTCCGTATTTGGCAGCAGCAGGAGAATTAAAAACAAAACCCACACAACATTCTGTAAAAACTTTAATGGAAAGCGGTATAAAAGCCGATATTTTAGTTTGCAGAACAGAGTATGAACTTTCAGAAGATTTGCGTCATAAACTAGCACTGTTTTGCAATGTAAAACGTGAAGCCGTAATTCAATCTATTGATGCCTCAACAATCTACGAAGTTCCAAACCTTATGCTCGAAGAAGGCTTGGATGTAGTAACACTCAAAAAACTAAATTTACCCAAAAAGGCAGCACCAGATCTCAAAAACTGGAATACTTTTTTGCACAAACATAAAAATCCAAAACATACTGTAAATATTGGTTTAATCGGTAAATATGTCGAATTGCAAGATTCTTATAAATCTATTCTCGAAGCATTTATTCATGCAGGTGCAACAAACGAGACAAAAGTTAACGTAATTAGCATTCATTCTGAATTTTTAGATGACAAAACGGCAGAGGAGCAACTAAAAAACCTCGATGGTATATTAGTTGCTCCAGGTTTTGGGGGTCGAGGCATCGAAGGAAAAATTGATGCAGTTCGATATGCTCGCGAGAATAATATTCCGTTTCTAGGAATTTGTCTTGGAATGCAAATGGCCGTAATTGAGTACTCAAGAAACGTTCTAGGACTTAAAGATGCTAATTCATCAGAAATGGATAGCGAAACCACAAATCCAGTAATCGATTTAATGGAATCGCAAAAAAATGTAACAGAAAAAGGAGGAACCATGCGTCTTGGTGCTTGGAAATGCGATATAAAGCCAGATACATTAGCGTACAAAATTTATGGGAAATCAACAATTTCTGAACGTCATCGTCATCGCTATGAATACAATAATGCTTACAAAAACCAATTAGAAAATGCTGGTTTATATTCCACTGGATATAATCCAGAGACAGGTTTGGTCGAAATCGTTGAACTCAAAAACCATCCGTTTTTCATCGGCGTTCAATATCATCCAGAATACAAAAGCACCGTTGCCAATCCGCACCCAATTTTTGTAAATTTTGTGGCAGCAACCGTAACAAATAAAAAAAAACAACACTAATACAATAATTAGAAGCACAATATTTGGCTTTTTCGATGAATATCGTTCCCGCTTTTCGCTACAATCTTTTGTTTTATAAAGAAAAAACAAAAGGATTTCCGCTGCAATCGGGGCTAAAAGACAAATACTAGGCTTTTGAGCAACATAAAAATAAAGAGTTAAAAATAATGGAAGAAAAAAAATTAGACCTCAATTCAATCATCGGATTCATATTACTATTCGGAATCGTCATGTGGATGCTTTCACAAATGAAACCATCGGATAAAGAAATCGCAGACGAAAAAGCAAAAAAAGCCCAAACAGAAAAAGCAGCATTAGCAGCAAAAAACACAACAATTGCTCCTGTTGCAACAACAGTTAATGGAGTAATTGATACATTGCAAACTCAAAAACTAAAAGCAACTTTAGGAAATTTTGCCTATTCAGCAACACTTCCAACAGCAAAAGAAGGTTTTACAACACTCGAAAACGAGTTAGTTTCTCTAAAATTTTCTAACAAAGGAGGATTTATTATAGAAGCAAAACTCAAAAAATTCGAAAAATTCAGTAAAGGTTCAGGTCAATTAGTAGAACTCATCAAAGACAATAATGCCGATTTAAATCTTGTTATGCAAACACAAGACAATCGAATGTTGAATACAAAAGATTTGTTTTTTGAACCAATACTTTCAAAAATTGGAGCAAATCAAATTTTAACTATGCGACTAAAAGCAGGTGAAAATGAGTTTTTAGAATACAAATATGTCTTGAAACCAAACGATTACATGATTGATTTCGATGTTCGTTCGCAAGGTCTAAATAAAACATTAAATGCATCAAAACCATTAGATTTACAATGGAATTTGAAATCCTATAGAACAGAAAAAAGTGTTTCGTACGAAAATCAATTTGCAGAAATTTACTACGAACACGAAAACGATAAAATTAGTTACGTTGGACAAGGGAATGCAAAAGAAGAAAATCCAGAAAAAGTAAGTTTTATTGCATACAAGCAACATTTCTTTTCATCAATATTGATGACGAATACACCTTTTTCGAAAGCCAAGTTAATTTCGGATAATTTGGTAAAAGATGCTAAAATTGACACTATTTTTATAAAACAATTCAAAACATCGGTTCCGTTAGCGTTCAATAATGGTGAGATAGATTATAAAATGAATTTTTATTTTGGACCAACAGATTATAACGTATTGAAATCGTACGATAAAAATCTAAATAAAATAATTCCATTGGGTTGGGGAATTTTTGGTTGGATTAATATGTTTATTTTTATACCACTTTTCGGGTTTTTAGGCGCTTATATTAAATACGGAATCGCAATTATACTTTTCACAGTAATAATCAAATTGTGCATGTCGCCAATCACATATAAATCATTTCTGTCATCTGCAAAAATGAAGGTTTTGCGACCAGAACTAAATGTAATCAACGAAAAATTTGCTAAAGAACCAGCAAAAAAACAGCAAGAAACTTCTAAATTATACAACAAAGCAGGTGTAAACCCTATGGCGGGTTGTATTCCTGCATTAATTCAAATGCCTTTTTTGATGGCATCATTCAAATTTTTTCCAACAGCAATTCAATTGCGTCAGCAGAGTTTTCTTTGGTCAAATGATTTATCTTCGTTTGATTCTATTTTGAAATTGCCATTTAGCATTCCTTTATATGGAGATCACGTGAGTTTATTTGCGCTTTTGGCAGCAATTGCGGTTTTCTTTTATACAAAAATGACTTCCGGCGATCAGCAAATGCAAGCACCAACCCAGGAAGGAATGCCAGACATGGGAAAAATGATGAAAGTAATGTTATATATTTCACCAGTTATGATGTTAGTTTTCTTTAATAACTATGGTTCTGGATTGAGTTTATATAATCTAATGTCGAATGTGATTACTATCGGAATTATGTTTGTTATCAAAAATTATATTGTTGATAGTAACAAAATCCACGCTCAAATTGAAGTTAATAAAACGAAAGAACCTAAAAAGTTAGGTAAATTTCAGCAAAAACTTCAAGATGTAATGGCAGAAGCCGAAAAGCAAAAAGCAGCCAATAACAAGAAATAAATTTTATAATATTCACAAAAAAAACTCCGAGTAATTCGGAGTTTTTTTGTGAATAACAGTAAATTATTTTTTTAATTTAGAAAAATCGGTACTCGCTGTCAATTCTGCAATTTTCACAATTACATCAACTGCTTTTTGCATACTTTCTACAGGAACATATTCGTATTTTCCATGAAAATTGTGTCCACCAGCAAAAATATTTGGGCATGGCAATCCCATATAGGACAATCTGCAACCATCAGTTCCGCCGCGAATGGGTTTTATGAGTGGTTCTATTCCAAGTTCACGCATTGCTTTTTCGGCAAGATCTACAATAAACATTACGGGTTCTACCTTTTCCTTCATGTTATAATATTGATCTTTCAGGACGGTAACCACAATATCTTCGCCGAATTGTTGGGCAAATTTAGAATTTAATTTTTTGGTAATTTCCAAAACCAATTGTTTTCTTGATTCGAATTTTACTCGATCATGATCCCGAATAATCAGTTCCAAAACCGTTTCCTCAATACTTCCAGAAATTCCAGTTACATGAAAAAATCCTTCATAATCTTGGGTTTCTTGTGGCGTTTCGCCTTTTGGCAATTCGTTTATAAAATCATTGGCAATAAGCATCGAATTAATCATTTTGCCTTTTGCATAACCCGGATGAACGCTTTTCCCTTTGAAAGTTATTTTTGCACCAGCAGCATTAAAATTCTCGTATTCTAGTTCTCCAATCTGGCTTCCGTCCATTGTATATGCCCAATCGGCTCCAAATTTTTCAACATCAAACAAATCCGCTCCACGACCAATTTCTTCATCTGGCGTAAATCCAACACGAATTTTTCCGTGTTTAATATCAGGATTTTTTACCAAAAATTCCATTGCTGTAACAATCTCGGTAAGTCCCGCTTTGTCATCAGCGCCAAGCAAAGTCAAACCGTTTGTGGTAATCAATGTTTGCCCTTTATATTGCGATAAATCCTTGAAATAATTTGGCGAAAGCACAATATTTTGCTCCGCATTTAGGAAAATATCGCCACCGTCATAATTAGGAATAATTTGCGGTTTTACATCTTTTCCGGTAAAATCGGGTGTAGTATCAAAGTGCGAAACAAACCCAATTGTAGGAACATCGTGTGCAACATTGCTCTCCAAAGTTCCCATTACATAACCATGTTTGTCTATCGTAACTTCGGATAAACCAATATTTTTTAACTCTTTTACTAATAAATTCGCTAAATCGAATTGTTTGGTGGTGCTTGGAGTTGAGGTAGAATTTGGGTCGGATTCGGTGTCAATAGTTACGTAACTAAAGAAACGATCAATAATGTGTTGCATGATTATATTTTTTCCAAAGATACTAATTCGGTTGGTTTGAAATATAATATTTTTATAGATTTTTTTTCGAAGAAATAGTTCTAATTTACTTTATATTTTCACATAACTGAAAAAAATCTAAAAGAGAAATTCCAAAATAGTCACATATTTTTGAAAGTGTAGACACTGTAATATTTGTTTTTCCTTGCTCAATTCTTGCCAAATGAATTCCTGTGTCAAAATAAAATACTTCTAAAGTTACTTTTTTTGACTTTCTTATTTCTTTTATACACGCAATAACCTTTTGTAATAATTCTGTATTTTGGTATTGCTTTTGCATGAATGCAATTTCTTAATACCAATTTTAAAAAATAATTACAAATAAGTCATTAATTTGATTTAATTTTTTTATGTTTGTAAAATAATAGTAAAATTAGTCACAAATCACAATGTCAAAAAACACCCATAAACTTCAAAAAGTAATTGCGGAAATAATTTATTTGTTTTTAATTTTCTTTTTTTGTTATACCGCAGCCAATAAGTTGATTAGGTTAGGTTCTTTTAGAACTAATCTTATAAAAACTACATTCTTCAGCAAAGATTTTGCAGATGTGTTTTCAGTTTTAGTTATTGGTTTAGAATTTGCAATTATTTTATTTATGCTTTTTAATAAAACTAAAGGACTTTTGGCATTTTGTTTTACGAT
The DNA here is from genome assembly GCA_043738745.1 of Bacteroidota bacterium. Classification (GTDB taxonomy): domain Bacteria; phylum Bacteroidota; class Bacteroidia; order Flavobacteriales; family Flavobacteriaceae; genus Flavobacterium. Next base: position 3,078 of record JAYUFL010000017.1, on the reverse strand, counting down.
GCTTATTTTCACCTTATACATATCCTTTTTACATCACAAAGGATTGTACGAAATTTGCGGTTGTGGCGGCATTCTTAATGGTTTATCATATCATTTTATGATAAATATTGGGTTAATCATCGTATCATTATTTTCATTTTACACTTTTAATTTTGTAACGGATGAAAAATAAATTTTTAGTTGGCGTTATTACGGTTTTTGCTGGTATTGTTTTTAGTATTTTGATGCTAAATTTATTTCAACCTACAAAAGAAAATTATTTTTTTGAGAGAAAATTTTCAAAAAATGAGATTCTCAAGTTTGAGAAAAGATCTGAGAAGATGGATGAGAATGAATATGTGATGTTTTTAAGATCAAACAATTCAATAGTCGAAAGAGATAGAAATGAATTAGATGGTGAGAAATCAGATTATAAAATTTATTTTTCTGATATAAATTTCAAGAATCAGAATACAAAAACTGTAGTATTACCAAAAATTTGTAATGTAATATCATGCGATATTAATAGATTATTTTACACCCTAAAATTTAAATTATTTGAATACGACTTTGAAACAAAATCAACAAAAGATTTAGGGTTTACTAATTTAAAAGCATTTTCTTTAAAATCAATACCAAATTCAACTACAAAATATTTATGTTTTGGAGAATTATTTGAAAATAGTAGTTATAAAACAGGTTTTTTTGTTGTTAACATTGAAACTAAAAATATAATTGACTCAAAAATATTAGAAACTAACCAAGCAACTGCTATGCCAAAAAATGATTTAATATATTCTGGTTGTTTTACGACAAATTTTGACAAAAGTAAAATAGCATACTATAGCGAATAATAAACCATAATACTACTGAAAAAGTCTTCTTTACTGCCATTTGGCGTGAAAAATTTTATCACTTTCCTAATATTAATTTGTTAGGGAAGTTTTTATTATTTTTACATTTTAAAACAATTTTATGCCTTCAAAAAAAATAATTATTCTTTTTTTGCTTTTTTCAATAAATGTATTTTCTCAACAAATAATAACTATTTCGGGTAAAATAGCAACCGAAAATAAAACACTAGCAGATGTAGTTGTGGAACTACAAATTAACAAAGTTTCAAAATTTGCAGTCGCAAATAACAAAGGAGTCTATAAATTTTCAAATATTAGTATAGAGGTAGAAGACATGTTGCAATTAAAAGTAAACTATTTGGGTTACAAAGAATATCTAAAACAATTGGTTAATCTACAAGAAAATAATATTGTTGATATAATTTTGACGCTTGTAGAAGCAGAAAACTTAAAAGAAATAGTAATTGATGCAAAAGAGAAAACAATAGAAACGGTTAGAAAAAACTCATATAAAATAGACCAAAAAGATTTTATAAAAAATACGAAAGCATCTGAGATTTTAACTACTGTGCCAAATCTTTATGTTGATAAAATAAGTAATGAGGTTATTGTCGAGGGTAAACTGAAAGGTAAAATCTTTATTGACGGCATTGAAGCAATGCTAAATGAACTAAAAACTATTGATGTATTAGATATTGATAGAGTTGAAGTCATAAGCAATCCATCAAGTACTTACGGTTCAGATTTTTTGGGTTCAGTTGTTAACATTATTATTAAAAAGAAAAAAGTTGAATTTATAAAAGGTAGCTTAGGAGCAACCAGTGGTATAATGAATAATTACTTTTCTGTAGATCCTTCTATATCCTACAAAAGAGGTAGTTTTATTATAAAAGCAGACTATAACTTTTTGCAATCAAGATATAACATTGATTATAATCTTTTTAGAAATGATGGTTCAAATATTTTTAACAGCACAACCACAACAAATGCAAAAAATATTAGACAATACACAGATTTAAAAATAAATGTAAAGTTATCAGAGAAATCAGATTTTACATTTACAAATTATTATCATCAAAATAAATATAATTCTCTTGGTAGCGGTTATACGGCAGTAAATAATATTATAGACAATAATTTTAACAAAAATGGTGCAAATGATGTAGTTACTTGGAAAATGGGATCCGTTTATAAATATAAAATAACAGAAAATAAAAACTTTTATTTTAAAAATTCTTATGCGGTCTACAAAAAAAGAGATGAAAGTAATTATTTAAATAGTAATAGTTTACCAGTTAATTTTAATATAGGATCTCAAAACAAAGAATTTACTGTTGATGCTGGTTTTGAAGCTGAAGAATTAACAATTTTTAAAAAATCGGCTGCATTTTACACAGACCTAAAATATATAAACAGAAATTATAGTTTTTCAAATACAAATTATTATATCCATCAAAGTGTAATTAGCGCAACTTCGGAATTAGACAATGTATGGTCTGAAAAATTTTCGACAGAAAGTTCTTTAACATTAGAAAATACCAGAAATAAAAATACTGTTTTAAATCAAAACTATAATTTGGCACTACCAACATTCAATGCTTTGTATCGTTTTAAAGATAAATATAATGCGAAATTTGGGCATTCTCGCAAAGTTTTACGACCAAGTGTTGGTGATTTGAATGACGAAGTAATAATAATAAACGAAGGTATTGCTTCGCAAGGAAACTCAAACCTTGACCCACAAATTAGAAATTATTACTCCTTGACTTTAAGTAAAGCATTCAAAACGGATAATATTTCCTTGAAATTTTTTAATGAATCCATTAGCAATGCAATAGAGTCAGTTTATAAAACGCAAGGAACACTTTTAGTTCAAACCCTTGAAAACGCTGCTAAATATCGCTCAACAGGAATGATTTTTGGTTTGCGAACCAAACTATTTAAAAAAATAAATACTAATTTAAATTCAGGATTTGATTACAGCATTTTTGAAGATACCAGTCCAAACGCAGTTATAAAAACTAATAGTGGCTATACTTTTATAATCGAAAAAATGAAATGTACACTTTCATAAATTGAAATGTACATTTTTTTTGACAAATATAGTAAAAACCCTCACATAATTCAGAGGGCTTTTTAATTATCATTTAACCAACGTTTAAATTAAATTTAACCACATCACCATCGAGCAATGCTTTTGTACTGTCAATATTGTTCTCATAAATATGAACATTACCCAAAAATA
>JAYUFL010000016.1:0-19082 GCA_043738745.1 Bacteroidota bacterium | reverse complement strand
CCTGAACTAAATCTAACATAACCAAAGTTTTCTGATAGTATCTTTTTAGGTTTTTGAGTGAAATTTTTTTGGATTGAAATTTAATTTTTGGATTTATTCTTTGATATTTATTTTTGTCGAAAAATCGCTTAAGATTATAATTTAATAACTTAAACTTTATGTTTTTACTAACTAAAATAAAGGTAAAATTCAGGTTTAAATCACTCAATTTGTTAGCAATTCGGTTAAGAGTTGCAAATCGTTTGTCGAACGACGAAATGTTTAAAACCTGAGTTTCAAAAATTTCATTAACCTCTATAGGTTGTTTTTTGGAATAAATATAGTTATTTGTTTTAATGAAGTTATGTTTTTCGGCATCTTCTTTATCAAACGAATAAATTGTATCGAAAATTCCTTTCAACAAATGTTCAATCGGAAGCATGCTCCGAGTCACGCTATCATACAAATAAGCAATGTATCTTTTGGTTTGTTTTTTAATTAAATAATGATATTCTAAATCAATTAAATCAGGATTTAAAACCAAAATTTGATCCTGAACCCCAAGATTTTTTAGTTTTTCGATAATTTGATCTTGTCGTTTAAAATGTTTAGGATTTTTATTAAAGAAAACTTTCGAAAAGGTATTTTCTAATCTTTCAAAAATTGTTTTGTGTTTGTATTTTCCAAAATTAATATGTGTTGCAACAATATTTCGCCTATTTAGAGCCATGACAATTTCTTTATCATAGTTCCAATTATCAAAACTTATTACACAAATTTTTATTTTTTTTGGTATCATTTATTTTTTGATTTTAATCCAAAATGCTCGCAATTGTGCTAGTTTAAATGACATGTTTATTTTTAATACTAATGACTTACCATTATAGGGTTCACCAAGTTTCAACACTTTCTTGTAAAAATAACTTGATGGAATTCCCCATTTGGTTGCAAAAGTTAATCGTCCATTGTTTCGAACAACGCGACCTGTACTTTTGGATTGAAAATGATATACTAAACTTTTACCAATACCACGAAAGTCTCGTACACCAACTTCCCAAAGTTTTCTGCTAAAATCTGGATCCGAACCAAATCCAGGAGAATATTCTACGCTATAACCACCAACTTTTTCCCAAATAGATTTGTGTACAATCGATGGCGGCCAAGAGGCACCAAACCAATCTTGTTTGTCGGTAGTTTTTATAAAATCTAATAATTCGTTTTCTTGAAATGTATCTTTAGTTTTTCCAAAATCGTAAGGAGCAATAACACATTTGTTTTTTGTTCCAGTTGGCTCTATCATTGTAGCCGAAAAATAAAACAAATTATTTTTTTGTTTTTCTATGGCTTCGTGCAAATACTTATCCCAATCGGGGCAAGTGTACATATCATCATTAATATACAATATATAATTGGTTGTCGCTAATTTTGCCATAGCATTCATGGCATAACATACACCAACATTTTCATTACTAAAGGTATAACTCAATCCACTATTTTTGACCCAATCCAAAGTTTCGTCTTTGCCTTCGTTAACATGAATAATAATTTGATGTTTATAATACGAATTTTTTTGAATACTCTCAACGCAAATCCTAAATAATTCATAGTTATTCCAAGTCGGAATTAAAATAGAAAATGTAGCATCTAAAACTGGTTTTCCAACAAAAGTTGTAATCGATTTATTATAAGTCATATTATAAATTGTATTAACAAAAATAATTAATAAATTTGTAAATTAAAAATTTAATTTTAATATTATTTGTTAAGTAAATATATGCTAAAAAAAATAATTTCATTTTTTGAAAAACCTTTTTTCAAAGAAAAAAATAATATAATGATTCTTTGGATTGTAGCAACAATTATTGCGATTATTCCTAAATTTATTCGTGACAAATATAACAATTATCTTATTTATAAAAACGTTTTTTGGCATGTTGTTCACAAAACTAATCTTTACACGGAATACCCCACGGAATATTTTGACAGGAATCATTATGGACCAATTTTTAGTTTTGTAATTGCTCCTTTTGCTATTTTACCCGATTATATTGGTGTACTATTGTGGAGTTTGTTTTTGGTTTTAATTATAATAATCGCAATAAAAAATCTGCCATTAAAACCAATTCAAATTACTGCAATTTTTTGGATTTGTTTTAATGAATATCTAATCTCTGCACAAAGTTTTCAGGTTAATTCCATAATGGTTTTTATAATTATAATGTCGTATGTCTTAATTATAAAAAAACAAAATTTTTGGGCAGCAATGCTCATTGCTCTTGGAACTTTTATAAAATTATATGGAATTGTAGGATTGGCATTTTTCTTTTTTTCTAGGCAAAAACCAAAATTTATTCTGTCTGTTTTGTTTTGGAGTGTTGTATTTTTTGTTTTGCCAATGCTCATTTCTTCACCAGAATATATAATGGAACGTTATGTCGAATGGTTTCAAAGACTAATTGTAAAAAACGGTACAAACGCTGTTCTAGGGTCTTATCAAGATTTTTCTATAATGGGCGTAGTTCGACGATTTGCAAATGATGCAAGTATTCCAAACACTCCATTTTTGATATCTGGTTTATTTTTATTTGCTCTACCATATTTAAGAATAAAAGCCTATAAAAGTCAAAAATTTCAATTACTTTTGCTTTCATCTGTACTAATTTTTACAGTAATTTTTAGTTCGGGTTCTGAATCTCCGACTTATATTATTGCATTTGTTGGGGTTGCAATTTGGTTTGTAATTCAGGATAGCCCTAAATCAAAATGGGTCATTGGGTTATTTATTTTCGCAATGATTTTAACAAGTTTTTCGCATACCGATTTGTTTCCAAAATATTTATTAGAAAATTATGTTCGAAAATATTCGCTCAAAGCAATTCCGTGTATTATAATTTGGTTTGTAATTGTATATCAAATGCTTACAGAAAAATTCGAAGTTTATTCGGACAATAACAAACAGATTAATTACTAAAATATGAATGAAGAATTAAACTTAATTATTGAAAATTTTTCTAAATCTGGTCAAATGTTTGTTGACGGAAATCGAAATAAAATTAAAATATTTCAGTATCAAGGACACACAATAAATATAAAATCTTTTAAAATTCCAATATTCATTAATGGAATTGTATATAAATATTTTAGAAAATCTAAAGCAAAACGCTCTTTCGAAAATGCAAATTATTTAATCAGAAAAGGAATTGGAACTCCAAAACCGATTGCCTTTCATGAAAAATTCAGCGGAATTTTTCTTCGACAAAGTTATTATATTAGTCAACACATGACCCCAGATTTTGTTTTTAAGGATATTTTTTTTGGAAAAGAAAATATCGATTTAAATAAAATGTTACGCGGAATTGCTCGTTTTTCTTATGAGTTGCACGAAAGTGGAATAGAATTCTTGGATCATACTCCTGGAAATTCATTAATTTCTATAAATAAAAACGGAGACTATATTTTTTCATTAGTAGATTTAAATAGAATGAATTTTCATGCTCATTTATCATTAGAAAAGCGCATCAAAAATATGTGCAAATTAACACCTAATCATCAAATGATTGAAATTATTTGCGATGAGTATGCTAAAATATCTGGAGAAAATAGAGAAAAAATAGAAAAAATGATGCTCGTTTTTTCAGATAATTTCTATAGAAAATTCGCAAGAAAACAAGCATGGAAAAAGAAATTGATGTTTTGGAAGAATTAATTCAATAAAATTATTAATTTTCCAATCTGATTCCTTTAAATGAAAACTTCTATAATTATTTCGACATATAACGCCGAAGAATGGTTACAAAAGGTACTTATTGGATTTAGCGTTCAAACCGAGTTCGATTTCGAAATCGTAATAGCCGATGATGGTTCAACAAATGCAACTAAAAATTTAATTTTAGAATTTAAAGATTGTTTTAAATATCCGATTATTCATGTTTGGCATCAAGATAATGGATTTCAAAAAACAATAATTTTGAACAAGGCTATTCTCAAAACCAACTCAGAATACCTAATTTTTACAGATGGTGATTGCATTCCTAGAAAAGATTTTGTTGCGGTTCATCTAAAGAATAAAGAAGAAGGTTACTTTCTTTCTGGAGGTTATTTTAAATTACCAATGACAATTTCAAAGTTAATTTCTAAAAATGATATTATAAAGAATAACTGTTTTAAACTCAATTGGCTAAGAAAAAAAGGTTTAAAATGGACTTTTAAAAACACAAAACTAACTCAAAATATTTATTTTGCATTATTTATGGATTGGATTACTCCAACAAAAAAATCTTGGAACGGGCATAATTCGTCGGGTTTTAAAAAGGATATTGTAAATATAAATGGATTTAATAACAACATGCAATACGGAGGATTAGACCGCGAAATGGGTGAAAGATTATTTAATAACGAACTGTTATCGAAACAAATACGATATTCTGCAATTTGCTTACATTTGGATCACAAGCGCGGTTATGCAAATCCAGAAACCTGGAAAATTAATAATTATATTAGAAATTTTAATAAAAAAAATAAAATTACATTTATCGAAAACGGTTTAAATACTTTAGTAGATTAAAATTTTTAATGACTATTTTATGAATCAAAAAATTTCAGTTTTTATAATTTCGTTCAATGAAGAAAATATCATCGCAGAATGCCTTGAAAAACTTTTTTGGGCAAACGAAATTGTTGTTGTAGATTCTGGAAGCACTGATAAAACTGTCGAAATTTGCCAAAAATTTGGAGCAAAAGTAATTTACAATAAATTCGAAAATTTCGGAATTCAAAAACAATTTGCTTTAAATCAGACTAATAATAATTGGGTTTTATCGCTTGATGCAGACGAAGTTTTGTCGGATAAATTAATTCTAGAAATTCAAAACACTATTTTTTCAGATGAATTTCAAGGATATTTAATTCCTAGAACACATGTTTTTTTAGGTAAAATTTTTAAACACGGTAGCGAAAATAAAAAACCAATCTTGAGATTATTTAATAAACAAAAAGGAAAATTTTTAGAAAATAAAATTCATGAAACTATTATTGTGCAAGGAAAAATAGGAAATCTACAAAATGAAATGCTTCATTACACGGTTTCGGATATTGCAACAGCGGTTCGAAAAAATATTAATTATTCGTTATTAAGTGCCGAATTAAAGAAAGAAAATAATAAAAAAACATCAAAAAGTGCAATAATATTTAAATTACCATTTGAATTTTTTCGGGTTTATTTTTTGCAAAGAAATTTTCTAAACGGTTATCAAGGATTTATTTGGAGCGTATTTTCGAGTTTCGAAGGATTCATTAAATATGCAAAACTTTATGAATTAAATAATAAAATTTAAGATTTAGAATTCAAATTTTTATAAACATCCATATATTGAATGGCAATTATTTGGTCATTAAATTTCTGAACAAACTCAAAACCTTTTTCAGTGATATTTTTTCTTAAATCCTTATCATTCCAAAGGGTTGAAATTGCATGTTTCATTTCTTCAATATTATTTGGATCAATATAAATTGAATTTTCGCCACCTACTTCTGAAAAAACACCACCTTTTGAAGTGATTACTGGAGTTTTAGAATACATTGCTTCAATAATAGGAATTCCAAAACCTTCATAAAAAGACGGATAAACAAAAATGGTTGCTAATTGATACACAATTGCCAATTCTTTTAAGGATAAGTTTTTTAGGAAAATCACTTTATCAGTAAGATTATTTTCAGAAATATAGTTTCGAATTTCTTGGCTATAATTTGTTTCTTTCCCAACAATAACTAACGTTATATTCAGATTTCGGATTGCTTTTACTACTAAAAAAACATTTTTTCGAGTCTCGATAGTTCCAACATTTAATAAAAATTTTTCGGGTAAGTTAAATTTTAAAATGACATTATTAAATTCATTTGTATTGAAACTATCTTTAAACATGGAATGACAACCTTGATAAATTACTTTAATTTTAGATTCTGAAATTCCAAAATAATCTACAATATCATTTTTTGTTTGTTCGCTAATAGCAATAATTAAATTTGAGTTATTTGCTGCTTTCTTGAATTTATAAGTATAAATTTTTCTGTCCCAAAACGAGTATAACTCTGGCATTTTTAAAAAAATTAGATCATGAATTGTTACAACGCTTTTTATATTTTTAGACTTTAAACCTATTGGGATTTCTCCCGAAAGTCCATGAAAAACACTAATTTTATCTTGCTGTAAATCCGAAATAATTCCCTTTTGACGCCAAAAGTTTTTAAATTTTTTGTAAAGTAAAGTTCTTGGATTTTTTTCAAAAACAATTGTTTCATCTGTTTCGAAAAGTTGTATTCTGGATTTTTTTGGATTGTATAAAAAATAGTTATTTTCTGGAAAGTAAGTAGCAAGAATTCGAATCAAATCACGACTATAATTTCCTAGTCCCGTTTTGTTATGGAAAACTCTTTTTGCTTCAAATCCTATTCTCAATTTTTATTTTTTATTTTTTATTTAAAAAAAAATGTAATTTACCACTTAAACTCTTACACCGCTACATCATATTCTCGTAAAGCCTCATTTAGGCTTGTTTTTAAATCGGTAGATGCTTTTCTGGTTCCAATAATCAAGGCGCAAGGCACTTGAAAATCTCCTGCAGGAAATGTTTTGGTATAACTTCCTGGAATTACAACAGAACGCGCAGGAACAAAACCTTTCATTTCAATTGGTTTATCTCCTGTAATATCAATAATTTTTGTAGATCCTGTCAAACAAACATTTGCCCCCAAAACGGCTTCTTTACCAATATGTACGCCTTCTACAACAATACAACGAGATCCGATAAATGCTCCGTCTTCGACAATTACTGGTGATGCTTGTAAAGGTTCTAAAACGCCACCAATGCCAACGCCACCACTCAAATGAACATTTTTACCAATTTGTGCACAACTTCCAACGGTTGCCCAGGTGTCTACCATAGTTCCCTCGTCAACATAGGCACCAATATTTACATAACTTGGCATTAAAATCACACCTTTTGAAATGTAGGCTCCATGTCTTGCAACGGCATTTGGAACGACTCTAATTCCGCGTTCAGCATAGTTTCGTTTCAACGGAATTTTATCATGATATTCAAAAATACCAACTTCAAAGGTTTCCATTTTTTGAATCGGAAAATACATTACTACCGCTTTTTTAACCCATTCGTTTATTTTCCAACCAGTTGTAGTTGGCTCCGCAACGCGAAGTGTTCCTTCATCGAGCAAATCAATTACTTTTCTGATGGCAGTTGTTGTAGTTTCTGTTTTCAATAAATCACGGTTTTCCCATGCTTTCTCAATCGTATTTTGTAAATCTTGCATTATAAAGTTTAATTTTCAACAAATATAAATTATTTTTTTTCAGAAGCGAATGACCAAAGCATTTTTTAATTGATTTTAAAAACAAATTTTCAAAGATAAATTAGTTTGAATTTTTGTATATTTGTTTTTTAAAATTTAATTTTATGGAAGCAATCCGAATTGAATTTCAGCCAAATTTAAAATCTAAAATTATTGATTTGTTGAGTACGTTTTCGCCCGATGAATTAAAAATTGTAGAAGAAGATTCCAATTTTGATATAAATAAACGAAAATTAAAAATAGTTTCAGATAAAATTGAAAATGGAACTGCTAAATTTTGCAGTTTTGAAGAGTTAGATGAAATTCTTGAAAAAACAATTTCTAAATATGAAAGTTAAACTAACTATTGATTTTCAATTTGATCTAATAGACTTAGTTTCATATATAGCAAAACACAAATCACTTACAGCAAGAAAATTTAAAAATGATTTAATTAGAAACTTAAAAAAAGATTTAAAAAATCTATATAATTTTAAAAAATCTATTTATTTTGATGAAGATTTTTATCGAGATTACGTATTTAAAGGACATGCAACAATTTGCAAAGTTGATTTAGAAACTGAAATCGTATATGTTTTAGGTGTTTTAAGACATAAAAACCAGTTATAAATGTCAAGAATTCTCTCCATTGATTACGGACAAAAACGAACAGGAATTGCCGTTACAGATGAGTTACAAATCATCGCATCGGGGTTAACAACCATTCCGTCAGCAACTGCAATAGATTTTCTGAAAGAATATTTTTCAAAAGAAGATGTTTCTGTAGTGCTGATTGGAGAGCCAAAGCAAATGAATGGCGAACCGTCCGAAAGTTCCGCAATTATAAAAGGTTTTGTAACCCACTTTACAAACCATTTTCCAGATATGAAAGTTGTTCGAGTTGATGAACGTTTTACCTCTAAAATGGCATTTCAAACCATGATTGATTCTGGTTTAAAGAAAAATCAACGGAAGAATAAAGCATTAATTGACGAAATTTCAGCAACCATCATGCTTCAAGATTATTTAACTCGAATTAGATTCTAATATCCCAAAAATACAATGGAACAACCCGATGTAATCCTAATAGGCGCAGGAATTATGAGCGCAACTCTTGGAATTTTTCTCAAGGAATTAAATCCAGAAATTAAAATTGATATTTACGAACGCTTGGATAAACCCGCTCTAGAAAGTTCCGATGCTTGGAATAATGCAGGAACTGGACATTCTGCTTTTTGCGAACTCAATTACACTCCAGAACTTCAAAACGGCGAGGTTGATGTAAATAAAGCCATTAAAATTGCAGAAAGTTTTGAGGTAACAAGACAATTTTGGAGTTATTTAGCAGATCATAAAATTATTGAGTCTCCTGAAAAATTTATTCACACTATTCCGCATTTAAGTTTTGTTTGGGGCGAAGAGAATGTAAATTATCTTCGAAAAAGATTTGATAATTTACAAAAAAATCCACTTTTCAGTGAAATGGAATTCAGTTCAGATTTTGAATTTCTAAAAAAATTGATGCCTATGGTAATGAATGGTAGAAATCCAACAGAAAAAGTTGCAGGAACGTTTATGCCTCTTGGAACAGATGTGAATTTTGGGAGTTTAACAGAGTCAATGTTAAATTATCTTTCAAAACAAAATGGAGTTACGATTCATTACAACCAGCAAGTAAATAAAATTAAACAAAAAGAAGATCAACTTTGGCGGTTAAAAATTGAAAATTTAAATAACAACGAGAAAATTAGAACTAAATCCAAATTTGTATTTATTGGTGCTGGTGGAGGTTCACTTTTGCTGCTCGAAAAAGCAAATGTAAAGGAAGGTGAAGGATATGGTGGATTTCCAGTTTCTGGACAATGGCTCAAATGCAATAATCCAGAAATAATTGCGAATCACAAAGTAAAAGTATACGGAAAAGCAAGTGTTGGTGCACCACCAATGTCTGTTCCGCATTTGGACACTCGAATAATTGATGGCAAAAAAGAATTACTTTTTGGTCCTTTTGCAGGATTTTCGACTAAGTTTCTCAAAAATGGTTCTTATTTTGATTTAATAAAATCAATTGAACTAGATAATATTTTACCAATGCTTTCTGCGGGTTTACATAACATTTCGTTAACAAAATATCTCATTTCGCAAGTTTTGCAATCGCAAGATGATAGATTAGAAGCATTGCGAGAATATTTCCCAAATGCGAATGGCAAGGATTGGGAATTGTTACAAGCAGGTCAACGAGTTCAGGTCATTAAAAAAGATGAAAAAGAAGGTGGAATACTAGAATTTGGTACCGAAATTATCAATACCGAAGACGGAACTTTAGCCTGTTTGCTTGGAGCGTCGCCAGGAGCATCTACTGCGGTTTCTATTATGATTGATGTTTTGAAAAAATGCTTTTCAGAAGATTTTAATTCAGAAAAGTGGCAAAATAAATTAAAAGAAATGATTCCGACCTTTGGTTTAAACTTAAACGATAATCCACAATTATTGAAAGAAATTCGTCAAAAAACTAATAATTCATTAAAATTAAATTCATAAAATAAAAAGTTATAAATTTTAATTACTTTTGCAAAATATATTGAAATTAGTTTTTTTGATTGAAAAACATTTTTTGGGATTAAATCTGAAATTTGCAATCCAAATACTGCAATCTAAAATTTAAAAATGATTTTACCTATTATAGGATATGGCGATCCAGTTTTGAGACAAATTGGTACAGATATTTCGCCAGATTATCCAAACCTTTCGGAGTTGATTGCGAACATGTACGATACTATGTCAAATGCTTTTGGTGTTGGACTTGCTGCACCTCAAATTGGTTTGGCAATTCGATTGTTTGTCGTAAACACAGAACCATTTAGCGAAAGCGACGATTTGTCTTTAGAAGAACAAACGCAATTAAAAGGTTTCAAAAAAACATTTATAAACCCAAAAATGATTGTCGAAGAAGGCGAAGAGTGGGGATTTAACGAAGGTTGCTTGAGTATTCCAGATGTTAGAGAGGATGTTTTTAGACATGAAAAAATTACAATCGAATATTTTGATGAAAATTTTAATAAAAAGACTGAAGTTTACAGCGGAATGATTGCTCGCGTAATTCAACATGAGTACGATCATATCGAAGGTATATTGTTTACAGATTTGATTTCTTCTTTAAAGAAACAATTGATTAAAAAGAAGTTACAGAATATAATGGATGGAAAAGCGCGTCCAGATTATAGAATGAAATTTTGTAATAAAAAAGGAAGATAAAATAAATTACGATTTAACAAATAATAAAATAAATTTAAAAAATAATGAATTTAGAAAAAATATTAGCAATTTCAGGAAAACCAGGTTTATATGCTCTAAAAGTTCAAACACGCTCTGGTTTTGTAGCAGAATCTTTTTTAGATGGAAAAAAAATTACAGTAAGTATGAAAAGTAATGTGAGTTTACTTTCTGAAATTTCTGTTTATTCCTATGATGCCGAAAAACAACTTTCGGAAGTAATGACAAGTATTGCTGCAAAAGAAAACAACGGACAAGCAATTTCCCACAAAGAAGATAACGATAAATTAACTGTCTATTTTAGAGAAATTTTCACGGATTACGACGAAACTAGAGTGTATCCGTCGGATATTAAAAAAATACTAAATTGGTACAATACTTTGCAAGCAAAAGGTTTAATAACTCAAGAAGAGCCAAAAATCGACCCTAGCGATAGCGAACTGGCGAAGCAAAATGCTAATGAAATTCTAAAAGAAGTTGTTGAAAAAGTAAAAGTACCAGCAAAAAAAGCAAAAGTTAAAAAAGAATAATTATTTCTTAAAATAATGACAGAAATGAGCAATAAAAATAGTGATTTACTTAAAATTCCAAAATTTATTTTAGTAACAGGCTCATTTTTGTCATTTATATCTACAAAATTAGCAATTTTGTTTTGCGCAAAATTGTTTACAAGTCCCTTAAAACACAAAATTCCAAAACGAGAAATCGCAATGGATTTAGAAAGTATTCAGAAAAATATTTATATTCCAGCAATAAACAAAAAAATTAGAGTCTATGAATATGGAAAAAGTAATAAAAAAATACTACTTGTACACGGCTGGTCAGGACGTGGAACACAATTATTTAAATTTGCCGAAGAACTTCTAAAATTAGGCTTTTCGACCGTTAGTTTTGATGCACCCGCTCATGGAAAATCAAATGGATCTACAACGATTATGACCGAATTTGTTGCTTCTATTTTGGAACTCGAAAAAGTATACAATGGTTTTGATGGCGCTATTGGACATTCATTAGGAGGGATGTCGCTTTTAAATGCAGTTAGTCGAGGTCTTGAAATTCCAAAATTAGTAATTATTGGAAGTGGAGATACAATTCAGGAAATTTTGAACGATTTTGTTTTAAAATTGCAATTAGAACCAAAAATTGCGCAGGGAATGAAAAAGCATTTTGAAGCAAAATTTGGAGAATCTATGGAAAACTATGCTGGAAGCGAAGCAGCCAAAAAGGTTAAAATACCAACTCTTGTAATTCATGATGAAAATGACGATGAAGTTTCTATAAATTGCGCAAAAAATATTCACCAGAACTTAAAAAATGCAACATTGGAGATTACAAAAAATCTTGGACACCGAAAAATCTTAGGAAATTCTAAAGTCATCGAACTAGCGGTTACGTTTTTAAATACCTAATACTTAGTTTTACAAACAGAATAAGACATGTCAAATCTAATTCGATTATACATATTTTTAGTTTTAGTTTTTTTGTTTTCTTGTAAATCAAAGGAAATGTTGGTCAGTAATTTAGTTGAATCGAAACCGAATTCGAAATTTGAGTTAAATGCAATAAATAAAAATCAAAGTAAACTTCCAAACGATTCTACTTTCGTAAATATTAAGGATTATAGTTCGGATTTTATTTTTGATATGAAATACGCAACTTTGGATAATTTTCTTAAATCTAAAGTCTATGATTGCGCTGAATGTTATTTACGATACAAAACTGCAAAAGCATTAATCATTGCTAACGATTCTTTTAGAAAAATAGGATTAAAAATTAAATTTTTTGACTGCTATCGACCTCATGATGTGCAAGTTAAAATGTGGTCAATAGTTTCGGATGCTAATTATGTTGCAAATCCAGCCAAAGGATCAATTCACAACAAAGGTTGCGCTGTCGATATTACCTTGGTTGACAAGAACAACAACGAACTTGATATGGGAACTAAGTTCGATTTTTTTGGAGAAAAAGCAAGTCATAAATACAATCGTTTTTCTGAAAAGATTTTAAAAAACAGAAAAAAATTAAAAGAAATTATGAAGTTTGCAAATTTCAATTCCTTTGATTCCGAATGGTGGCATTATAATTTGGCAACAGGTTTAGAGGAAAAAATTTCGAATTTCAAATGGAAATGCAACTGATTACTCAACACATTTCAGGTAATTTATAAAATAATTCTCGGGTTCGTAGTATAAACTATCTAGTTCGGAATGTAATGTTTTTTGAATAATATAATCTTCATTTTCGGTTGCAAATTTAATTCGCATAAAGTTAAAAGAACGTTTTTTTAAATCATCAATTGCATCTTTTGGGAAACCAAAAATACCACTCAAAACACGTACGCTATTATTTTTTTGATCTAAAACCATCGTTCCGCAAGTATCATTTCCTAAATATACAAGAGGAATAATTTTACGATCCGTAAGTTGTATAAATATTCTAGATTTATTATCGAAACATTTTGCTTTTATAAAAGCATTATTTTTATTTATAATTTCGATATTAAGCGTAGGAACTTCGTCGGTATTCGAAAGATGAAAATAGATATAATCCGATTTACTTCCAAAATTTTGCTCTTGAATCAAATATTCTTTTGTTGCTTTATAAGTTCCCAAACTATCTTTTATATTTTGATCGTATTCGCACGTTTTTTGACAAAAAACATTTAGGTTTATTAGTATAAATACTGCGAGTAATAATTTTTTCATTTTAGATCTATAATTTTCTGCAAATTAAAACAATTTTTTTATCATTTACATCAGTTGTAAAAAAACAATATTGATTTCCGCCATCTTTTATATTCCATTTTTTTCGAATATTTTCTACTGATTCTGGAAAATTACGTGTAGTAATATTTAATTTTTGATTTTGAAACCATTTCATTTCTTTTTTTTTATAAGAAATACATTTTTCAATTTCAAAAATTCTACCTGGAAAAATAGTTGTTTCGTTCGACGTATAAAGATGAGAAAATGGATGCAATTTCTCGAGATTATATTCTATTCCGATTTCGTTAAATCCACCCGATTTCATTATTGCAGCATTTGGTTCGAATAAATATTTTTTTGGTAATCCAAACTTTGGATTATTTTGATTCGAATTTAAGATAAAACTAAATTTACTTTCAATTTCGGTATTAATATTACTAGTTTTTATTTCGATTTCGTCAATATAATTTTTTTCTATTTCCCACAAAAGTTCTTTAACTTCGTTATCAATGGCAATAATATGAATACGTTTTACGTTTTTTAATTCCGATAAACCTGCAGAAATATCCAAAATTGGAGCCGTTTTTATTAAAATATTTTTAGAATATTTAAAATAGAAATCTAAATTATCCGGAACATTTGGCACACAATCTTTTAGCATAAAAACTTTGCCTTTTGCATCGTTTCGTCTTGAAGGGTCGATGTAAATCCAATCGAATTTTTGGTTTTTAATTTCAAGAATATCAAAACTATTACCATTTTTGCATTTTATATTTTTAATGCCTAAAACTTCAAAATTATGATTTACAATTTCCGAAAGTTCTGAATTAATTTCGCAGTGCACAACATTTTCTATTTTTTTAGAGAAATAGAAATCATCAACACCAAAACCACCTGTTAAATCAATTAAACTTGTGCCCGAAATAATTTTGGATTTGTATTGTGCCGTTATTTCAGATGAAGTTTGTTCGATCGAAATTTTGCTTGGATAAATAATATTTTCAGTATCGAAAAAGGTTGGTAATTTTTGTTTTGCTTTAGTTTTTGCTACAATTTGATTTAAAATCATTACAAAATCAATATTTGGAAATGGATTTTTTTGTAATGCTAATTTAGAAATATCTATTCCAATATTCTGATTAATAAATATTTGAATCTCGGGATTTAAGAATTTTGAAATCAAAACTAAATATTTTTTGTAATTTCTTGGATTATTTTATTTTCGGGCAAAAATTCTTTTGCGATAACTTTCAGCATCGTATATAGAGGTATCGCAATAATCATTCCCGCAATTCCGAAAATAAATCCTGCCATTAAAATCACTAAAAATATTTCTAAAGGATGAGATTTTACACTCTTCGAAAAAATAATTGGCTGCGAAATGTTACTATCAATTAAATGAATAATTATAAAACCAATAAAAATATAAACTGATTTTGGTAGAGTTTCTGACTGAAAATTTCCACTCAAATTGCTAATCATGGTTAGAATTGAGGCAAATAAAGCACCAATTAATGGTCCAACATATGGAATAATATTTAGTACTCCACACAGAAATGCAATTATAAAAGCATTTTGAACTCCAAAAACCAGCAGAACAATTAAATATAAAATAAATATTAGGAATAATTGAATTAACAAACCAATAAAATAGCGGCTTAGCATTTTATTGATTTTATCGATTGAATTTAATATTTTTTCTTCGTGTTGGTCTGGTATAATTTTTTTTATTACTTCAAAAAACATTATTTTATCTTTCAAAAAGAAAAACGTAATAAACAATATGCAACCAAAACCAATTCCAAAACTACTTATTGTTGTTAGAATTGTGTTCAGAAAGTTTGGAACAATGTTTAAATCTAAACTAGAAATTAAATTCGATTTTTTTAATAATGCAGCACTATCAATACGATGATTCTCTAGAAAAACAGTAAATTCTGACATTAATAATTGTATGTTTTTTTCGATTGCTCCAGTGTTCAAAAGTGATAAATTTTCTCCTTGGGATAGAATTAGAGGTACAAAAAGCATTACAAATCCCGCAATTATCAAAATAAAAACTAGAATTGTAACAACTGTAGCCAAGGTATTTCGGAATTTTAAGCGCCGTTTTAAAAAAGATTGAATAGGTGTTCCGATTAGTGTTAAAATTAGAGCAATAATTAAGTAAACGATAACGGTTCTAATTTGATTTAAAAAAAGTAGCAGCAAAGTTATGCTTACTAAAAAACCAATTGATTTTAGAATTCCGTTCGAAATTGTTTTAGAGTTCATTATAAATTATTTGATGTATGTAAAATAACAAAAAAAACTCGCTACAAGAGCGAGTTTTTATAAATTTTATAAAATTTATCTGAAAGATGCTCTAGAACCTCCAACTGCAAAAATAGTAGTCATTCTAGATTTTTGTCCGTTTGTAAACATATACATTCCTCTATCGTCAGTATAATCCATGTAGTTCATGGTCATTTCTGGAGTACCAGTACAAGTACTGTTTTTAGGAAATGCAGGAACACCAAAGTTAGAAGTTTGTGCAATTGGAGTGTCAGATACTAAGTCGTTTCCACAACTAGCATCTCCCCAAATGTGACGCAAATTCATCCAGTGACCAATTTCATGAGTTGCAGTTCTACCCAAGTTATACGGATAAGTTGAAGTTCCGTTGGTTCCAAAATATCTAGAATCTATTGCTACTCCATCAGTTGAAGCTGCACCACCAGGAAATTGAGCATATCCAAGAATTCCGCCACCAATAGTACAAATCCAAAGATTTAGTTTTGTAGTTGGAGAAGTTGCAAGAATACCTGCAGTTTTTTTCATAGCATCCGCAGTTCCCCAAGATGTTTTTGTAGTCGATTTTCTTATTACTTGATCCAACACGAAAGAAATTCCAATGTTTGCCTTAACTCCTGCAAAAAGCGAAGGAACTAAATTAAAATCAGTGTTTGTAGCATTATAATCTCTATTAAGTACATCTATTTGAGACTGAATTTGTGAAGCAGAAATATTTTCGGCAGCAGTTTTGTACAATACATTTACAACAACAGGAATCTGAATTGTTCCATTAGATAATAATTTCCCAGTTGAAATAGCATTTTGTGTAAAATTTTCAATTTCCTGCATTCTCGAAAGCAATGCTGGATTTTCTCTTACTTGTCTTTCAAAATTTTCTTGAGTTCCACAAAGTCTTTGTCCAACAATACTAGAAGTAATTGATGGAGTAACTGCTTCGGCAGAACCTACTGATTCGTCTTTCTGACAAGAAAACATAGTTGCTACTACAAATGAGCTTAAAATTAATTTTTTCATAATTAATGGTTTTGGTTTGGTTAATAACAGATAAAAATATTTTTATCCGATGCAATTATACAACTAAATTGCAAACACACAATATGGATATGAAACTTTAACTGTTAAAATTTTGATGATGTAGTAAAACACTATGTTTATAACTTACCGAATCCGCATAAATCTTAGGTTTTTCTAAAGTTAGACTGTTGATAACTAATTATTAAAAATGTAATTCATAATATTTGCACCCATTTTCAATGCTTTTTCGCGAATTTCTTGAGGATCGTTATGAACTTCGGCATCTTCCCAGCCATCACCAAGGTCGGTTTCGTAAGAATAAAGCAATGCTAAACGATTTTCTATAAAAATTCCAAATGCTTGTGGACGCTTGCCATCGTGTTCATGAATTTTTGGAATTCCAGCAGGAAACGGAAATGGTTTTTGAAAAATAGGATGACTTGCAGGAATTTCGACCAAATCGTTATCAGGAAATATTTTTTTGATTTCCTTTCTGATAAATTCGTTCATACCATAATTATCATCAATATGCAAAAAACCACCAGAAGTAAGATATTTCCTTAAATTTTCGACATCAGAGGGACTAAAAACAACGTTTCCATGACCTGTCATGTGCACATAAGGATAGGAAAATAAATCTGGGCTACTCGGTTCAACCAAGCCAGGTTTTGGTTTTATTTTGGTATTTATGGTTGCATTACAATATTTTATCAAGTTGGGCAGTGACGTCGGATTAGCATACCAATCGCCTCCACCAGCATACTTAACAAGTGCAATTTCTTGCGAATATCCAAACGATGATATAATAAAGAGTAAAATTTGGATTTTTTTCATTTTATAATAAAACCTGATTTTATGTTTTTATTTCAAATGTAATCTATTTTTATTAAAGTTAGTTGACTTTCCGGAATGTAGATTTTGACAGGAATACTTTGCGGATAAGGTTATTTTATTTCTCGTTATTAATCAATTCCCAAACTTTTTCGTTATAATTAGTTTTTGTAATTCCTGTCAGTTTTTCAAGTGTTTGATAATATTTTTCGTTTCCTTTTTCAAAAGTACCAACATTTAAAAGTTCCCAAACTCCAGCAAAGCCTTTTTCTTTTTCGATTTTTTGGATCAATAAAGCATTTACTACATAGTCTACATATAAATATATTTCTGGTGTATTAAAATTCAAAGGTTTTTCTTTAAATGCTGTCCAATCGGTATTTTTATCGGGTGCTACTTTATCTTTAAATTTTTTGAAGACATTCTTCCAACTAATTCCCCAACTGCCACCACCATAAATATAAGCACAACCTTCGTCCACAGGTCTATTTATTTTGCCTCTTGAAGTTACCGAATATAACCTATCGTGCCAAGTATCGTGTGGATCAAACTCGTTAAATTCTTCGCTATTATTACCTAAAACTATCAGTTTTTTGTCGCCTAAACTAGAACTAAAAACACTTTCTTCTTTGCCATTATATTCTAATTTGTAATTTACTCCAATTAATTTTAGCATTTCTGGAAAGTTTTTACAACAATAAAATTCGGTTATTTTGTTAATCGATTTCAGTTTTTTATCAAATAATGTTACCAATTTGTTAAATTCCTTAACTTTAGATTTATTGATAATCGATTTATAATGAAAAATGTTATTACCTGCTTTTTCGGTTTTCCAATTTTTCGTATTCGTTAATAATGGAGACGAAAACAGAAATATATCTTTCGATTTATGTGCAATCAATTCGAAACTTGCTACCAATATTGGTACATTTTCATTGATTCCAATATAAGAAATTTGAATTAAAAATTCGGTTTCATTCAATTTCACAACATTATTCAAATAGGATTTATAGAAAAAATCATCTTTAAATTTTGTACTTTTTTCTATTCCATTCATTTCGTCTAACAAAATAAATGTTTCAATTTTCTCGGAATCTAAAACATAGATATTTTCTTCGTTTGGTTTTTCTTTGGCAATCAATAAGTTATTCAATGACAATAGAAGATGCTTGGTTTCGATGCTGTCTTTTGGCAAAGAAATATTTTTCGCTATTATTAAAGGATTTGTTTGTGCAAATGTCCCAAAAAACGCAAATGCAGTAAAAATAATTGTAAAAATGGTTTTCATTTAATTCAATATTATATTAGAAATTTATTAAACTCGATTTTTTCAAGTCGCAACAAATGTAGGTTTGATTTATTGCTTATGCTTGTATAATATTGCAGTTTCGTTTATAATCTGAAGGAGAAATATTGGTGTAATATTTAAAAAATTTGCAAAACTGAGCGTGATCATAAAATCCAACTTCAAGAGCAATTTGTCCGATTGGAACATCTTTCATTAACAGTTTTATAGCACAATTTATGCGAAGATTCAAAATATAAGCGGCTGGTGTAAGTCCAGTTCTTTTCTTGAAATGTCTAATAAACTGAAACTTGCTAATTTTACTTTCATTAGACATTCTATCCAAATCAATTTTTTCT
>JAYUFL010000015.1:0-2557 GCA_043738745.1 Bacteroidota bacterium | reverse complement strand
AGCGCATCATCAAAATCTTTTGCATCTTTTGGATCAATCGTGAAAGTTAAGGTTTGTCGCATATCACGACGTTTTGCAATTTCTGATTCTTGAATTGTAGTATCAATTTTCTGTGCAAAAGTTTCAACTTCTATAGGAAATTCGGACGGCAAACCATATTCAGCAAGAATAGCATGAATTTCGGTATTGTGTTCCCCAGGTTTTCCGAGAACTTTTATTACTGATCCAAACGGAGAATCGGCTTTTTTAGGCCAATCTTCTATATGAACCAAAACAACATCGCCATTTTCGGCAGCGCCAATTTTATCTTTTGGAATAAAAATATCGGTGTACATTTTAGGATTTGCTGTAGATACAAATGCAAAATTGGCTTGTATAGCAATTACACCAACAAAATCAGTTTTGGTGCGTTCTACAACTTCAATTACTTCGCCTTCAGGACGTTTGCCTTTTCGGCGATTATAAACATATACTTTTACTTTGTCTTTATCCAACGCACGATTCAGGTTATTGGTCGGAATAAAAACATCTTCGCTAAATTCTGGACAAATAAAATAAGCCGTTTTTCGACCCGTCATGTCAATTGTTCCTTCGTAATAATCTTCGGAAATGGCTTTTACCAAATATTTTCCGGATTCGGATTCGATAATCATTTTCGATGCTGCAAGAATTTTCAAATCGTGAATAATTTCGTTTCTCGATTTGGTATCATCCACTTCGAGAATTGCTGCAATTTGTTTGTAATTAAAGGCTTTATTACTATTGGTTGTTAGTATTTTTATAATTTTATTCGAGAAATCTTTTGTGTTATTGCTCGGTTTTTTTAGTTTCTTACTCATAATTCTTTTCTAATATTGGCTAAATTACAAAATAGTTATTGAGTTGTAAGTTGTAACTTGTAAGTTTTAATCAAATAATAACTTTTGTATCTTTATAAAAAATAAAAAATGGACGATTTTCAAACTATTGCAACTTTTAATTTTCCTTACGAAATTGTGGTTCTCAAATCCATTCTTCAAAATGAAGGAATTCTATTTTTTTTCCAAAATGAAAATTTAGTTTCTGCCAATCCGTTTGCAAGTTTTGCTTATGGCGGAATAATCTTAAAAGTTCATAAAAACGATTTTGAGATTGTTCAAGCGATTTTAGATAATTTGAAAAATAATTCGAATTTAAAAATTGTTTAAACTTTAAAAGTTTTCAACATATATTAAAAACAACAAAAAGAAAAAGAAATTTAAATTTAATTTTTAGTGGTTATTATACCTTGTTAATAGATCCAATAAATTTTTTGTAAATTACGATTAATATTAGTTTTACATTTTTATTACGATTTATCAACATGGTTTTAAGAAGTTAAATATTTCATTTTTAAGTGTTTTTAAAACTTTATCAACAGTTGTTCACAACCAAAAAAGGATTGAAATTGTAAATAAGATTTTATAAAAAATTTGTTGATAAAACAGAATTTTATAATGATAAGTTTTCTAAAAATAATGCAAACTAAATTAGGATTTTCGATCTGGGTTTTGGATTACAATTTATTTTGAAATAATCTAAAAATAGTTCTAAAAATCTATCTAAAGTTATCAACAGTTTTTATTAATTTAAGGTTATCTGAATATCAAGGAATTACAAATAACTATTAACAATGCAAAAATTTAACAATTACGCAATAAAATAATCATTGATTGTCAAAGGTTTATAAAAGATTGTAAGTGATAAATAATTGAATTTCAAATTAGTAAATAACTTTAATTTTTATTTAAAATCGATTGCTGATTCCTTTAAATTTCATATTTAAAAACATTAATTTTGTAAAGATAAACAACAACAACTAAAAATGAAAATCGCAATAGGAAACGACCACGCTGGACCAGAATATAAATTTGCAATCGTAAAAATGCTCGAGGCAAACGGTCATGAAGTTAAAAATTACGGAACCGATTCGTCCGATTCTGTAGATTATCCCGATTTTGGACATAAAGTTGCGATTGATGTTTCTGAAAGCAAAGTCGATTTTGGAATCATCATCTGTGGAAGCGGAAATGGCATTGCTATGAGCGCCAACAAACACCAAAAAGTGCGTGCTGCTTTATGCTGGACCAAAGAAATTGCAGGCTTGGCACGACAACATAACGATGCAAATATTATAAGTATTCCGGCGCGTTTTACCTCGATTCCGCAAGTTTTAGAAATGGTTGAAACGTTCCTAAAAACTGATTTTGAAGGCGGACGACACGCAACACGAGTTGGAAAAATTAGTTGTTAATTAAACAACTTAGAAGGTTAGATTTTTAGAAATAAAAACATCTAAAAATCTAAAAATGTCTCATATTCCAAGAAGTCTAAAATGTCACACAACCACAACCACCCCGAAGTAAAAGGTAAAAATCTTTTATTTTCTATTTTTTTAAACATTGTAATTACGGTTGCACAAGTTATTGGCGGCATTCTTTCAGGAAGTTTGGCCTTGATTTCTGATGCTTTGCATAATTTCTCAGATGTTTTAACCCTAATTTTCAGTTATATTGCGAATGTTTTATCCAAGAAAAAA
>JAYUFL010000014.1:0-7115 GCA_043738745.1 Bacteroidota bacterium | reverse complement strand
TACCCGGAACCGGAGTCGAACCGGTACGGTTTCCCACAGGTGTTTGAGACCAGCGCGTCTACCAATTCCGCCATCCGGGCATTAGCAGTTATGTATTTGTCAAGTTAAAAAACTTGCATTTACAGACTCGAAATAACAACAGTTATAACATCGCTTAAGGCAAATGATGAAATCAATTTCCCTTAACACTTTGCAAATGTAAAAAATAAAATCACACTTTCTAGAAAAAAAATTAAAAATTTTCGACTTTACATTAATTTTATTACTATTTTTGCACCTTGTAAAAAACGCATGCAACTAACTAACTACAAAACAACTCATTAATGTCACATCAAGAACCCGAAGCAAAAATATTTGCTTGTTCCCAAAGTGTACATCTAGCGGAACAAATTGCTGAAAAGTATGGAGTTTCATTAGGTAAAGTTACGTTTTCGAAATACAGCGACGGCGAATTTCAACCATCTTACGAAGAATCTATTCGTGGGTTAAGAGTATTTATTGTTTGTTCGACATTTCCAACGGCAGACAATTTAATGGAATTGTTACTCATGATTGATGCTGCAAAAAGAGCATCTGCAAGACATGTAACTGCCGTTATTCCATATTTTGGTTGGGCAAGACAAGACAGAAAAGACAAACCACGAGTTCCGATTGGAGCCAAATTGGTTGCTAATCTTCTTGACGCTGCGGGAGCAACAAGAGTTATGACAATGGATTTACACGCAGACCAAATTCAAGGTTTTTTCGAAAAACCAGTAGATCATTTGTTTGCTTCGACTATTTTTTTACCTTATGTTAGAAGTTTAAATTTGGATAATTTGACAATCGCTTCGCCTGATATGGGTGGTTCGAAAAGAGCTTATGCCTATTCTAAATTTTTAGAATCAGATGTTGTTATTTGTTACAAACAGCGTAAAGTTGCTAACGTAATCAGTTCTATGGAATTAATTGGCGAAGTAAAAGGCAGAAATGTCGTTTTGGTCGATGACATGATTGACACAGGTGGAACATTAGCCAAAGCAGCCGATTTAATGATTGAAAAAGGGGCGTTGAGCGTTCGAGCAATATGTACGCATGCCATTTTATCGGGTGATGCTTACGAAAAAATAGAAAATTCGCAATTAAGCGAATTAATTGTTACCGATTCTATTCCGTTAAAGAGAGAGTCAAAAAAAATTAGAGTTGTTTCTTGCGCACCGCTTTTTGCAGAAGTTATGCAAATGGTACAAAACAACAATTCTATAAGCGGAAAATTTCTAATGTAAATTTTCTAATAATTATTAATGTAGATTTTGAAATTGATTTTTGAAATTGTCATTGATATTGATGTTGAATAATTATTAACTATATATATATATTACAATGAAATCGATTACAATTAAAGGATCAGAAAGAGAAAGCGTTGGCAAAGTTGCGACTAAAGCCATACGTAATGCTGGAGCGGTTCCTTGCGTTATTTACGGAGGAAATCAAGTAGTACATTTTTCTGCAGAGGAAAAAGCATTCAAAACATTAGTTTATACTCCAAATGCGCACACAGTTGCAATTGAATTAGGCGGAAAAACTTACAACGCAATTTTGCAAGAAATTCAGGTTCACCCAGTTTCTGACAAAATTTTGCATATTGATTTTTATCAAATCAGTGATGATAAAGAAATTACAATGGAAATTCCAGTTCGAGTAATTGGAACTTCTCCAGGTGTACTTTTAGGAGGTGTTTTGCGTTTGAACAACCGTAAATTAAAAGTAAAAGCATTCCCGAAAAATCTCCCAGATTTTTTAGATGCGGATATTACGCCTTTGGAAATGGGTAATAAACTATATGTTACTGGTTTAACACAAGAAAAATACAAAGTAATGCACCCAGAAAATACTGTGGTTGCACAAGTACGTATTTCTCGTGCAGCAATGAAAGCAGCGCAAGAAGCAGCAAAAGCAGCAAAAGCACCAGCAAAAGGAAAGAAAAAATAATTGTATTTTATTTTTCAAAAAAAGCATCAGCCTTAAAACTGGTGCTTTTTTTGTATGATCAAATATTTATTATAGACAATATATCTAAAAACCATTTCTTCTAAAATAGTATAATTTTATGAAAACGTAAGAAATTCGAGGAACACAACAAGTAGGTAAAAGAATTTTATTATATTTGGAAATTAACTAAAATTATGATAGCACACATTCAAGGAAAATTAGTAGAAAAAACCCCGACAGAAGTTATAATTAACTGCAATGGAGTTGGTTATCATGTAAATATTTCGTTGCATACCTATTCGCTATTGCCGAATTCTGATCATATAAAGTTGTTTACGTATCTTCAGATAAAAGAAGATGCACATACACTTTTTGGTTTTGTAGAAAAATCCGAAAGAGAAATTTTTAAAATGCTATTGTCGGTTTCTGGAATAGGAGCCAATATTGCAAGAACAATGCTTTCATCTTTAGAACCCAAACAAATAATTCATGCTATTGCTAGTGCTGACGTAGCAACAATCCAATCTATAAAGGGAATTGGAAGTAAAACGGCACAAAGAGCCATTTTGGATTTGAAAGAAAAAGTGTTAAAAATCTATGATTTAGATGAAGTTTCGATGTCTCAGAGCAATACAAACAAAGAAGAAGCGTTATCTGCACTGGAGGTTTTGGGATATGTCCGAAAGTCGTCCGAAAAACTTGTCGAAAAGATATTGAAAGAAAATCCGGAGGCTTCTACGGAAACTATTATAAAATCAGCATTAAAAACGTTATAATAATTGAAAAATTTTTCCTTTATAAAAAATAAATTTCTGTTTAAAGTTAGTGTTGCTATAATACTATTATTTTCGGCAAGTAAAATTCAGGCTCAAATTGACCAACCAAAAGATACAATAGGCTTTAGTAAGGGTAAAATAGTCATTGGAAATCCGCCTACTATAGTTGAATCCTACAAGTACGACCCAATTTCTGACCGCTATATCTACACTAATACTGTTGGAAATTTTAATGCAAATTATCCAATAATTCTAACTAGTGAAGAATATGATAGATTGGTGCTTAAAGAATCTATACATGATTATTTTAAGAAAAAAAATGACGCAATTGATGGTAAAAAAGTAGGAACCGAAGCAGCTAAGAAAAATTTGCTACCCCGATTTTATGTGAATTCTGGTTTTTTCGAAACTATTTTTGGAAGTAATACTATTGATGTAAAACCAACAGGGTCAGTAGAAGTTGATTTTGGAGTTAGATACACAAAACAGGATAACCCTATTATTTCGCCAGCAAACAGATCATCAACAACTTTCGATTTCAATCAACGAATTAGTGTCGGTTTACAAGGGAAAGTAGGTACTCGATTGAGTGTAAACGCAAATTACGATACACAATCGACTTTTGCTTTTCAGAATCTGATAAAACTTGAATTTGTACCAAATGAAGACGATATTCTTCAAAAAATTGAGGTAGGAAATGTTAGTATGCCTTTAAGTGGTTCTTTAATTCGAGGAGCACAAAGCCTGTTCGGAGTTAAAGCGCAGTTTAAGTTTGGAAAAACAACCGTTACAGGAATATTTTCGGAACAAAAATCTAAAACCAAAACAGTAACTTCTCAAAACGGAGGAACAGTTCAGTTGTTTGACATTTTTGCTTTAGATTATGATGCGGATAGAAACTTTTTTATATCACAATATTTTAGAAGTAAATACGATAGTGCTCTTCGAAGTTATCCAGTAATCGATAGTCGTGTACAAATTACTCGAATGGAAGTTTGGATTACAAACAAACAAAACCGAATTAGCACTACCGAAAATAATTCTAGAAACATTATTGCACTTCAAGATTTAGGGGAATCACAATTAACGGGTTTTACAGACGCTCAAATAGTTGGAACAAATACAACATTAATACCATCTTTTTTTGGAATTACATTTCCAGATACACCATCTCAAAATTCAAACAACAAATACGACCCAGCACTAATTACTACTGGAATAGGAATTTTAAACCCAAATATTAGAGAAATCGCTACCGTAAATTTAGGTTTTACAGGTTTTCCAATTGGTCAAACACCAAGTGAAGGTCGTGATTATTCTAAATTAGAAAATGCAAGAAAATTATTAGCAAACGAATATACTTTTCATCCACAATTAGGCTATATTTCTTTGCAACAACGCTTAGCAAACGACGAGGTTTTGGCAGTTGCATATCAATATACAATCGGAGATAAAGTGTATCAGGTTGGAGAATTTGCAAACGATGGTGTTGATGCTACCAATGTGAGTACTACTGGAGTACCAACAACACAAAGTTTAATTTTGAAAATGCTAAAGAGTAATTTAACGAATGTTACCCAGCCTATTTGGAATTTGATGATGAAAAATATTTATCAAATACCAGGAGCCTACCAATTGCAGCAACAAGATTTTAAATTTAATATAGTCTATTCCGACCCTTCGCCACTAAACTACATCACACAAGCTCCCGCGGCTTCGGGTTCGCAGCCTTCGATAGCATTACCTTCCGATGTGGAACAAACACCACTTCTAAAAGTTTTTAATGTTGATAAACTCAATTCTACAAACGACCCACAAGTTGGAGGCGATGGTTTTTTTGATTTTATACCTGGTTTGACTGTCGATTCTCAAAACGGAAGAATTATTTTTACAACTGTCGAACCTTTTGGGAAATACCTTTTCGAAAAACTTCGAACAAATTCATCCGAGGATTATAACGATCCGATTCTTGGAACTCCAAGTTTTAATGCAAATCAGATGAAATATGTGTTCCGAAGTATGTACAAAGGAACCTCTACAACAGCATTACAAGATGCAGAAAAAAACAAATATGAGCTCAAAGGAAAATTTAAATCAACTGGAGGCGACGGAATTCCGCTAGGCGCAGTAAATGTTCCTAAAGGATCTGTAGTGGTTACAGCAGGAGGACGACTTTTAGTCGAAGGCGTTGATTATACGGTTAACTATCAGCAAGGAAGAGTTCAAATTCTAGATCCAGCACTACAAGCATCTAATACTCCGATACAAGTTTCGGTCGAAAACAATTCGGTTTTTGGTCAGCAAACTCGTCGTTTTATGGGAGTTAATGTGGAACATAAATTTTCAGAAAAATTTGTAGTAGGTGCTACTTTTTTAAAGATGACCGAAAAACCATTTACTCAAAAATCTACGTATGGCCAAGAATCTGTAAACAATACAATTTTTGGATTTAATGCCAATTTCGCTACCGAAGTTCCATTTTTAACCCGAATGGTAAACAAACTTCCGAATATTGATACTGATGTCGCTTCTAACTTTTCATTTAAAGGAGAAATAGCCTTTCTAAAACCCGATACTCCAAGTGGAGATAAGTTTAACGGAGAATCTACGGTTTATGTAGATGATTTTGAAGGAACTCAAACCACAATCGACATGCGTTCACCAATTTCGTGGAGTTTATCGAGCACACCAAAATGGGAGCCAACCTCCTTAGGATATGCTGATTTTGGAGCAAACGCAGTTGATTTGAGTTACGGATTTAAACGAGCAAATATCAATTGGTATTCTATTGATCCTATTTTTTATTCTCAAAAACCCTCTGGGATTAGCGACGACGATTTATCTTTAAATAAAACAAGAAGAATTTATAGTTCGGAATTATATCCAGCAACAGACATTGCGCAAGGTCAATCAACAGTAGTAAATACTTTGGACTTGTCGTATTACCCAACAGAACGAGGTCCTTACAATAACAATCCACTCGCGGTAGGAACAAATATGTTGCCAACATCAAATCTTAATTTTGGAGGAATTACTAGAGCCATTAGTTCTACCAATTTCGAACAAGGAAACGTAGAGTTTATTCAGTTTTGGGTATTAGATCCATATACAACTGGAATAGGTCAGCCAATAGAAACAAGTTCAGTTCCTGGAAAAGTATTTTTTAATCTTGGAGAAATTTCCGAAGATGTACTCCAGGATGGAAAAAAGCAATACGAAAACGGGCTACCATCGCCAGATTCTAATTCAATAACAATACCTTCTATTTGGGGTAAAATACCGTCTTCACAATCACTAATTTATGCCTTTGACTCCGTAGAAGCCAATAGAGCATCTCAAGACGTTGGATTAGATGGTTTAAATGATCCTGAAGAAGCAAGTGTTTATAATAATTTTTCGGGACAACCAGACCCAGCAGCCGATAACTATCAATATTTTTTAACTGCAGCCGGAAATGTTACAGATCGTTACAAAAAATATAATAATTTACAAAATAATTCACCTGTAACCATCACCAACAATAACACTGGCAACTCTACATTGCCAGATATTGAAGATGTTAATAGAGACAACACAATGAATACCATTAATGCTTATTACGAATATAGCATTGATGTTAAACCAGGAGTTGCAATTGGAGACAAATATGTAGCAGATATCCGAACCATAAACGACATACAACTTCCAAACGGAACTACTACATCTGCAAGATGGATACAATACAAAGTTCCTATTGCAAAACCCGAAAATGTTATTGGAGGCATTTCGGACTTTCGATCTATCCGATTTATGAGAATGTTTATGACGGGTTTCGATAAAGATATTACAGTTCGTTTTGGATCATTAGATTTAGTTCGAGGAGAATGGAGACGTTACAGTAGTACCCTTGATGTTTCCGATCCAAATCCAGACGACGACAGCACTAATCTCGACATCCTTGCCGTTGATATTCAAAATAATGGGCAACGAATACCTATTCATTACGTTTCGCCACCAGGAGTAGAACGAGAGCAATTATATAATAATAATTCGATTATTCGTCAAAATGAACGCGCTTTGTCTTTAAGAATCTCCGATCAAGGATTGCAACCTGGCGACTCTCGAGGCGTATTTAAAAATGTGAGTGTTGACATGAGACAATACAATAAATTAAAAATGTTTTTTCATGCCGAAGCACTTCCAATTGCAACGAACCCATCACCATTACAAAACGACGAAATGGTCGGTTTTATACGATTTGGAAATGACTTTACACAAAATTACTATCAAGTAGAAATTCCGCTAAAAGTAACAGCAGAAGGAGCGCAGTCCGCAGAAGAAATTTGGCCCGAAGACAACAACATGGATTTAAATTTATCACTTCTAACA
>JAYUFL010000013.1:0-2566 GCA_043738745.1 Bacteroidota bacterium | reverse complement strand
CCCAAGTCTGTCAAAACCATTTCTTCATTTTTCTTTTCAATCCATTTGAGTTTTTCAAATTGCGAATTAAGGTCTTTGTTTGTTATGCCGATTTCTTTAGATAATGCCGTTGCTGAAAAATATTTTCCGTCATAGTTGGCGTAATTAGAAGGGCTTATTTCTATAACTTTCTTTTCAATTTTGCTTGGTGTGTCTGCCGTAACTTTTTTAACTGAAACTCTAATCTCTTCGCTTATTGTCAAAAGTCGTTGTGCTTCTTCAAGAGTCGAATTATATAAGTCTGGGTCTTGCGATTTAGAAATGTGAATTCCCATTTCATTATTATTCTGTTGAGAAAATTCATACAAGTTCATTGAAGTTATAATTGCCTCATTCTCGTTAATGTAACATTTGGCGTGCAAGTTTTTACAAATACTTGTCCTAACACCAATTTGACGTTCTAACCAATTGTTTTCGTCAAGTTGAAGTTTGTTTTCACGGTAAATAATTCTGATGTCACGTTTTTGAATGTTCAAATTATTTAAGTGTTCCTTAATTCTGTCGTTGAATTGTAAATAAGGACTAATTAAAATTAATCTGTCTTTTGTTCCTTTAATAAGTTCCTCTAAGTGGTAAGAAACTCCTGTCGTGTTTAAAAATTTCGCCATTGATATTTTATATTGATTGTAAATTTTGCAGGTTGTCACTACGGGCTGCAGCTAACGGACAGGGCTTTGTGTCAGGTGGGGAATTGACCAACTGACCGCCCGGAACCGATGCTGGGTAAAGTTATGAAAATGATGTTAAGAAATAATGCCCAATGTTGCTTTGCTGCCCGAACAAAAGCTTGGATATGCACTGCTGCTGATTGTACGAACTTCAAGCCCCCAGTTGCACAAAGCAATGTTGTACGCCGTTTTTGTTTATCCCATGCTAAATTATTCTTGTTTTATTAAAGTATACTTTACTTTAGATGTTACTTTTTTCAAACCTAGTAACCCCTTCTTCGTTTCTACTTCTTGTGAATAGTTTAGTTTTTTACCGTCAAAACTTATAACCTCAAGTTTAAACAGATTATCTAGAATTATATTTTTATCTTGGTCAATATAAAAAGTCCCTCCGCTACTACCTCCTTCAATAGGCTTGATTAAAAAAGTACCATCGGCATTAAAAAACATTTTACTATTTTCATCCTTCTAATTTCCAACCAAATCTTCAATTGTATAATTTCCCTCATTAATTTTTTTTGCAATCTTCGGTTTTTCAGATTCTGCTTTTGAAGGTTCTACAACAGGAATTGGTTCAGTTTTTTTAACTGTCAGGTCAACACCAATATTCTTTGCACATTGGGCGATAGTACTTTCTGTTATTCGTTTAACTTCAATGTCAATCTTAGCATAGTAATCCTTTTTCGGATATTTTTTTGTGATATCGTCTAAGTAGCATAATGCAATACTTTCTCTTTGTTCTTGAGTTAATGTCCTATTTTTTGCAGTCATATTAATTGCATCTTCATAAATATTATTTCTGTCATCTTTAGTCCATTCTGAATTTGGACTTGGTGTTTGGCAATACGCAAAAAAAGGAATTAATAAAATTAAAATTGAAAACTTAATTTGTCTCATATGGTTTGATTTTTGGTTAATAAAAAAATTTATTTTTATTTTTTTTTGAGTGATGATATTATAAGGGCTTCAATAAAATGGCGTACAAAACATAAATATATGATATAAAAATTGCCATGCAATAATTTTTGGATTCTGATATCAACCATCTGAAATTATATAAATCCAATTGTCGTTTATTCTTCAGCGGGGTTTCGCCGGGTTCTTTTTTTAGATGAAATTGTAAGTGGGCGAAAACCCCGCTGGGACACAAATTGCACAAAACTTTTGTTGGCTGAAATTTACAATTCTTTTATTTCCTCTACTTTTTCTGGACTTTGGTCAAGTTTTTTATCTCGCCTAATGGATTCAATTTTAGAATCTAATTTGTTTGAAGTGAAAATTATGACAAATCCGATAACCTCATATTTGTCGTTTGACATTGCCAAAATTATATCTGTTTTTTTCGTTTGTCTACTTTGTAAATAATTTGGGCGCATTGCGAAATTCTTAGATTTAGCAAATGATTTAATTGAATCCAAAGTCTTTATGTATTTTTTGTAATTAGGAAAAATAACTGATAGCTTTTGGTAATTTGCTTTAATATATAGTTTAACCATATCGACAGCTTGAGAATCTTTTAAATTCACTAGCTCTTGATCAAAAGTTGATTTACTTGCCTGAGCAATTGCGCTTAGAGAAGCTATGGAAAGAAACAGAAAAAAAATTAAATTTTTAATCATAGTGCTTTTTTTAAAACTTCAGCCAACGAGAGTTTGTGAAAAAACCACTCCCACCAAAACAAATATACACACTATGTGAATAGCTAAAATCATTTTTAGCGCTATACTCTTAGTGTTTGGAATTGGCGCATAATTATCCAGGTTTATTCTTCAGCGGGGTTTCGTCGGGAACTTTTTAGATGAAATTGTAAGTGGGCGAAAACCCCGCCGGGGCACAAAACCGGTGTCAAATACTTTGCC
>JAYUFL010000012.1:0-19368 GCA_043738745.1 Bacteroidota bacterium | reverse complement strand
GTATCGTTTACAAATAATGTTGGTACAGTGGTGATAACGCCTCCTGGTACGGTCGCTGGTACATCATTTACAGCATTGATGCTCGGATTGACAACGATACTCGTTGTTGCTGTGCTACAAACTACTGGTGTGGCAACGGTACAAATCGTATAACTTATTGGATATGTTCCCGATGGTGCATTTGCTGGTACAGTTACCGTTCCGTCTGGATTCATAACAATGCCTCCACCTATTGGTAAGGTGGTTAACGTTACTTGGGCTGGTGTAAATGGATTTAAGTTTATGGTATCGTTTACAAATAATGTCGGTACGGTGGTGATAACGCCTCCTGTTACTGTAGTTGGCAAATCAATTACTGCGTTGATTGCTGTAGGAACACAATCTACTAGAAATGATGTAGATGGCGCAGTTAATCCACAGGCTCTTGTTCCTGATACGGAGTAACTACCCGCAGAAGTTGGCGCATAAGTTTGACCTGTTGCTCCAACAATTAAAACATCATCTTTGTACCATTGATAAGGCACCAAACCAGGTTCAGCAGTAAGCAATGTAATACAACCATTCCCATCAGCTGTTGTTGTTGGCGGTAATAAAGTATCATTGAAAGAGGACAAATAAGCAGCCATACAAAAACCACCTCCTTGTTGTATCATACTAACACTCATTCTTACAGTAGAAGTAAATATTATATTCGTAGGATTTGCTAATTGAATATTTGTAAAATCAATCAAATAAATACCCGTAGTTCCTAATTGTCTTCTCACCCCACCTAATGTTTCAAGGTTAGTACCATTCATTAGAACTAAAGTTGTAGGGTCTTGTACTAATACATATCCAAAATAAGGCAAATTAGTATTTGCATAATTTGTAAATTTCTTTGTTTCTACTATAAAAGAACCTGTACAACCACTTACTGGAGGCAATACAGACATATCAACTTCACATGATTGCGCTGTTCCTGAATATACTACAATATTTTTATCTGAGTTTAATGATGTTGCCGTATATGCCGTAGCATTGTCTCCCTGAAATATATTTTGAGAATCACCAGCATTTGCTAGTGTATATGTTACCGTACTAATTTGCGTTCCTGCAAGGTTATAGTTTTTAGAAACAACAGTAGTGTTGGGTTGTGTAGCAATAAATGTAGTTTGTTCTGGTAAATTTGTTCCAGTTCCTGCAGTACCACTACCTCTAACAACGATATAATCTTTACCAACTACTCTAAGTGGCGGTATTTGATCAAAAACTCCGTCTCCACATCCGCCTGGACTATCTGTCCAAGAACCTGCATTCATAACTACTGGTTTTGTAGTTGTTACTAAATTTCCTATAGCGGTTTGAAAAAGATACGATTGCCCCGCATTTAACGTAATTAAAACTGTTCCGTTAACAGAAACTACTGTATTCGCATAAATAGCCATTACTGAATAAACAGGAGCTGCAGCACTTCCGCCAAATGCAGCAATACCAGCATTATTACTGCGATAGTACCCTACTCTAAATATATTTCCAGATCCTTCGTTACCATAACTAGATAACGCTGCATTTCCTTTTATAAAATTTCCATTACCTGTTGCAGCGTCACTATCTACATTTCTTATCGACACAGCAATGGGTGTGATACTTGTAAAAATAAGTCCTCTATCGTTATAGACGGTATTAATACTATTTGCAGCCAGCCCAGCAGCCGAACCTGCTGGTCTGTAAGCCACTGGCGCACCAGCAACTACAGAAAGCGTAGTCACGGCAGTTCCATCACTCTTTGTAACAGTAACCGAAGCTATACCAGAACCTGAAGAAACTACAAATTCGTTAGCATTAGAAGAATAGTTCCACGGAGCAGGTGCAACGTAATGCTTTGTTGCATACTGTCCAAAGGTTGAGTTACTAAACATTAGGAAAAACCCTAGAACAACAATAAACTTAAATAGTCGTTTAGTGATATTCTTGTTTTGTAAAAAAGTACTTTTTTTCATACTTGTTTTTATTAAATAGTTAGTTATAGATTCTTTATAAAAATCAATTGCACAAAAATATGTTAAAATATTAAACCATACAATAGTGGTTTTAATGTATTTACTACTAAAAAATAAGAAAAATAGAATTTCAATTAATTTTATCGTTTAAAATCGTATTATACCGTTGAAATGCATTTCATTAATTATTATTTTAATAATTTTAACTTAAAATTAACTTTTTGTTTGATTTTTTTGAATAAGAAAACATAAATAATAAGATTAAAATCGTTAATTGAATAAATAGACTTAAATCGGCTAAATGTTTTATGTTTTTATGCTTACAAAAAATCAATATTTCGTTTCAGTCCCGAAAATTTTGTTCTTTGAATGGATGAATTTTTAAAAATTACTCGAAATGTTTCGTCAGTAATTTCTTTCCAGTCTTTTTTGGACATCGATAGCATTTCGGAATTCGAATTAAAAAGTGGTTCAGAATGCGGTTTCGAAAACTTATTCCACGGACAAACATCTTGACAAACGTCGCAACCAAAAGCCCAATCGTTGAGTTTTCCTTTCATTTCGTAAGGAATATTTTCTTTGAGTTCTATAGTAAAATACGAAATACATTTACTGCCATTTACAACGTATGGAGTTTCGATAGCATTGGTCGGGCAAGCATCGATGCAAGCAGTGCAAGTACCGCAATGATCCGTTGTTGGATTGTCATAATCTAGTTCTAAATCGATAATTAATTCGGCAATAAAGTAAAACGACCCTACTTGTTTGGTTATCAAATTACTGTTTTTACCAATCCAACCCAACCCCGATTTTGCAGCCCAAGCCTTGTCAAGAACTGGTGCGGAATCTACAAATGCACGACCAGAAACGTCGCCGATCTTTTCTTGAATAGAATGTAATAATTCTTTGAGTTTTTCTTTAATTACAAAATGATAATCTTGCCCGAAAGCGTATTTAGAAATTTTGAAAGTGTCTTTAATTTGATGTTCTTGAGGATAATAATTTAATATTAACGAAATGACAGATTTTGAGTCTTCGACTAATTTTGTTGGATCTAAACGCTTATCGAAATAATTTTCCATGTAGGACATTTGACCGTGTTGGTTGGTATTAAGCCAATGTTCTAAATGTCGTGCATCTTGCTCTAAAAAACCTGATTTGGAAATTCCACAGGACATAAATCCGAGACGTTTTGCTTCGGATTTTATCAAAGTCGTATTTTGGGTTTTGGTTTGCAAATAAAAAAAATTAGTCGTAATTCAAAAATTACTAGCCATAAGTAATGTCGAGTTAAAACAAACCGGTTTGAATATTGGTTTTAATTCTATCAAGGTGTTTGTATGCTTTTTCTGTAACCTCACGACCTCTTGGAGTACGCATTAAAAATCCTTCTTGAATCAAAAAAGGTTCATAAACTTCCTCGATGGTTTCGCCACTTTCAGAAACGGCAGTTGCTAAAGTAGAAAGACCAACAGGTCCTCCTTTAAATTTATCAATAATTGTGGTCAGTATCTTATTGTCCATTTCATCCAAACCATGCGCATCTACGTTCAACGCTCGTAAGGAAAACTGAGCAATTTCGATATCGATATTCCCGTTTCCTTTAATTTGTGCAAAGTCACGAACACGGCGTAAAAGCGCATTTGCAATTCGAGGTGTTCCTCTACTCCTACCTGCAATTTCAATAGCGGCTTCCATAGTTATTGGCATTTTTAAAATCATCGAACTTCTTTGAACAATTGTTGTAAGTAGTTCGGTATTATAGTATTGTAAACGGCTTTGGATTCCGAATCGAGCTCGCATTGGAGCAGTCAACAAACCAGAACGTGTGGTTGCCCCAACAAGTGTAAATGGATTAAGATTAATCTGAACCGAACGAGCGTTTGGACCTGACTCTATCATGATGTCAATCTTAAAATCTTCCATTGCGGAGTATAAATATTCTTCAACAATTGGGCTTAAGCGATGTATTTCGTCTATAAAAAGCACGTCGCGTTCCTCTAAATTTGTCAGCAATCCTGCCAAATCTCCAGGTTTGTCTAGCACTGGTCCAGATGTGATTTTAATTCCAACACCTAATTCATTCGCCAAAATATTTGCCAAAGTTGTTTTTCCTAAACCTGGAGGTCCGTGAAAAAGTGTGTGATCTAAAGCCTCTTCTCTTTGATTAGCAGCCTGAACAAATACCTTTAGGTTTTCTAGAATTTGATCCTGACCCGTAAAATCATCAAACGAAAGTGGACGCAACTTCTTTTCGAGGTCGAGTTCTTCTGGGTTAAAGTTATCGTTAGTTGGGTTTAAATTTTCGTTCATTTTTTAGATAGTAGATTTCAATAAGGTTTCTCAAATTCTTTCGAAATGACAAAAAATAAAGTTAAATTAAAGCAAAGTTAAACAGAAATCCTATGAAAACAACAAAATCTGATAAGCGATTACTTATCAGATTTTGTTTATAATTATAATAGATATTAATTAATGATGTAATTCTTCTTCGCCGACCATCATAGGTACATTTTGTGGAACAAAATCTTCTAAATGGCCTGGTTTGCTGTAATCATAAGGCCATCTGTGAACTTCTGGCAAAGCACCTTCCCAGTTACCGTGTATGTGTTTTACTTCCGTAGTCCACTCCAAAGTATTTGATCTCCAAGGATTTTTTGTGGCTCTTTCACCATAGAAAATACTTGAGAAAAAGTTGTATAAAAATACCAATTGAAATGCACCCCCAATTAATGCGAATGTAGTAATGATAACATTTACATTCTGTAAATCATCAAATAAAGGAAAGTTTGTGTTGGTATAATATCTTCTTGGTAATCCAGCCATTCCAATAAAGTGCATTGGAAAAAATACTCCATAAGCACAAATAGCAGTTACCCAAAAGTGTATATATCCTAAATTTTTGTTTAACATTCTTCCAAATAATTTTGGATACCAATGATAAATTCCGGCAAACATTCCGTATAGTGCAGAAATTCCCATAACAAGGTGGAAATGCGCAATTACAAAATAAGTATCATGAACATTAATGTCTAGAGTACTATCCCCAAGTATAATTCCAGTTAATCCACCTGTTATGAAAGTCGAAACTAAACCGATTGAGAATAACATTGCTGGATTTAATTGTAAATTTCCTTTCCAAAGTGTTGTAATATAGTTAAATGCTTTTACTGCCGATGGAATTGCAATTAACAAAGTTGTAAATGTAAATACAGAACCTAAAAACGGATTCATTCCTGATAAAAACATGTGGTGTCCCCAAACTATTGTTGATAAAAATGCAATTGCCAATATTGAAGCAATCATGGCTCTGTATCCAAAAATTGGTTTTCTTGAATTTGTTGCGATTACTTCCGAAGTAATTCCTAACGCAGGAAGTAATACAATGTAAACTTCTGGATGTCCTAAAAACCAAAACAAATGTTCGAACAAAACTGGTGATCCACCATGATAATGTAAAACTTCACCAGCAATATATATATCCGATAAGAAAAATGAAGTTCCAAAACTTCTATCAAAAATCAATAATAATGCAGCAGAAAATAAAACAGGGAATGATATTACTCCAATTATTGCTGTAACAAAAAATGCCCATACTGTCAATGGAAGTCTTGTCATAGACATTCCTTTAGTTCTAAGATTAATAACGGTAACCACATAATTCAAGGAACCCATTAATGAGGCAGCAATAAAAATTGCCATAGAAACTAACCAAAGCGTCATTCCCATTCCAGAACCTGGTATTGCTTGTGGTAATGCCGAAAGTGGTGGATAAATTGTCCAACCTGCAGATGCGGGTCCAGATTCAATAAAAAGTGAACTGACCATAACTACACTCGATATAAAGAACAGCCAGTAGGATATCATGTTTAGAAATCCAGAAGCCATATCTCGTGCACCAATTTGTAACGGAATTAAAAGATTACTAAAGGTTCCACTTAATCCAGCGGTAAGTACAAAAAACACCATTATTGTTCCGTGTATGGTAACCAATGCAAGATAAATATCATTTCTCATCACTCCGTCTGGAGCGAATTTATCTCCCAAAATAAAGTTAAATATTTTGAAAGATTGTTCTGGCCAAGCCAATTGCATTCTAAAAAGCATAGATAATCCAACACCAATAACTCCCATTATAATACCTGTTAATAGGTATTGTTTGGCAATCATTTTGTGGTCTATACTAAAAATATATTTTGTAATGAAAGTATCTTTGTGGTGGTGTTCCTCCTCGTGACCATCTGTGTGGTGGTCGTGTGTAATTGCTGA
The DNA here is from genome assembly GCA_043738745.1 of Bacteroidota bacterium. GTDB lineage: Bacteria > Bacteroidota > Bacteroidia > Flavobacteriales > Flavobacteriaceae > Flavobacterium. Next base: position 13,120 of record JAYUFL010000012.1, on the reverse strand, counting down.
CATAATATTGAATTTATACTTTATACAAAAATAAATTATTTAATTGCTACTTTCTGGTTAACAACTGTTAAAGATTTAGTAACAACGGTAGAATCTTTTGCTATTGCTTCGTCTTTTAACGCTTTACCTAGAGTTGGTTGAGTTTTGATCCATTTTTTGAAATCTTCTGGAGTATCAACTATAATTTTCATTTGCATGTTATAGTGTGATGCACCACAAACTTTGTTACAAAGTAATAAATAATCAAAAACATAAGAATCTAATCCTACTTTGCCATCTGCTATCAAAACTTTACTTTTTTCATCACGAATTCTATTTATATTTCTAACTTTTTCTATAATGTTAGGCATATCGCGCATTTCGGAAGTAGTGTAAATTGGTTTGTAAGCAAATTGAGTTACCATACCAGGAACGCAATTCATTTGTGCTCTAAAGTGTGGCATATATGCAGAATGCAATACGTCTTGGGAACGCATTTTGAAAAGAATCTTTTTTCCTTTTGGCAAGTGTAACTCTTTTACAATAATATCATCTTGAGTATAAGGATCTGATTCATCTGCACCAACAATGTTAATACCTTGAATATATCTTACATTAGCCTTTCCTAGCACATTATCGTGTCCTGAATAACGTGCTGTCCAGTTAAATTGTTGACCATATAATTCAACAACCATAACATCTTCGGTTTTTTCGTTAACAAACATAATGTTTGTCCATGCGAATAATCCGTAAAGAATTAAACCAGCCAAAACTACTGCTGGAATAATACTCCAAATCATTTCTAATTTATTGTTATCTGCAAAATACAATGCTTTTTGATCTTTTTTACCTCTGTATTTAAAAGCAAAATAATACAATAGTGCTTGAGTTACAGTTTGAACAAAAAATATTAAAACCAATGATATGGTAAACAAATTGTCAATTATGGCTCCATGCTCTGATGCAGCAACACCTAGTGTTAGTTTGCCCCATGTCAACAATCCATATATTGTAAATATGTATATAAATCCAAGAAATCCGAATAATAAATAGCCTTGTAGATTGTTATCGTTATCATCGGCTACTTGTGTTTTGTTTTTATTGGTTGCTCCTACTTGAGTCAAATCAAATATTTTAGTCAACTGCCATAAAGCAATTGCTAACAGAACTAAAACAATAATAATTAACAAACTTGTCATCTGTTTTTTTCTTTAAAAATTAATAATGGAAATGTTTACTTTCTTCGATAAAAGGATTTCGTTTTGGAAGTAATGGTGCTTTTGTAAGTGCTGTAAATATTATAAATATAAATAATCCAACAAAAAATAATAGCGAACCTATTTCTGATGCTCCAATAAACCATTGTTCACCAACCGTTGATGGCATAATCATATTATAAAAATCAACATAATGACCTAATAAAATCACTGTCCCTGCCATAACTAAAATCCAAGTCAATCTTTTGAAGTCAGTATTTATTAATATTAAAATAGGGAATACAAAATTCATAACGACTGCTCCAAAAAACGGAAGATTGAAGTGTTGGATTCTAGTTACAAAATAAGTAACTTCCTCTGGAATATTAGAATACCAAATTAACATAAATTGAGAGAACCATAAGTAAGTCCAAAAAACACTAAAGCCAAACATAAATTTTGCTAAATCGTGTATGTGACTCGTATTTACATGCTCTAAATAACCTTTTGATTTTAGATATAAAGAAACCATACAAATTGTTGTAACAGCGCTCACAATAAAACTTGCGAAAACATACCAGCCAAACAATGTACTTGACCAATGTGGATCGATAGACATAATCCAATCCCAAGACATTATTGATTCTGTAACGATGAAAAAAACTAAAAACATTGCTGAAATATTGAAGTTTTTTTTGTAATTAGAATTATCATCGGATTCATCTTGAGCCAAACAATTTTTTCTGGAAAAATATCTATATAAATTCCATCCTAATAAGAAAATTGCTGCTCTAATTATCCAAAAAGGAAAATTAAGATAACCTGATTTTCCCGCAATAACTTTATCGTAATTTGCTGCTCCTTTCTCAACAATTCCTTTATTCATCCAAAGAAAAATATTGTTGGTACCGAAAAGATGCAAACCAGTTATAACTAGAAATATAAAAAATATGATTGAAGCAACTGGCAAGTATGCAGTGATTGCTTGCATTACTCGAAACAAAACTGGTGACCAACCTGCTTGAGCAACTTGTTGAATAGCGTAGAAAGCAAGAACTCCAAGTGATATTAGCATTAGAAAAAGCATTGGGACATAGAGTGCAGCCCAAGGTTTGTTTTGCATTTGATGAAAAACATGTTCTAAATGTTCTTTTTTTTCTGCAACCGATTGAACTTCTTTTTTAGCATCAACAGTTGATTTTTCTTCGTGTTCGTGTTCTTTGGATAATATTGTCTCTACGGCTTGAATATCTTTTGGGACAGACAAAAAACCATATCCAATACCGAGAATCCCAACAATCATTAGGACAAAAGACAAAGTTTTTAATTTACTCGAAAATGTGTACATATCTTTACGATCAGTTTATTCAGTGACTACTATTTATTTTTCAATTGCATTACATAATCGGCAACTAGCCAACGTTCGTTTTGAGTAAGTTGATTTGCATAACTACCCATAGAGTTTATCCCGTAAGTCATTACATGGTAAATACTTCCTTCGGTAATTACTCTATCTTTATAATTTGGAACACCAAGAATTTTTCCTTGAGTGACTAACTTACCTTTCCCATTACCTTCGTTACCATGACAAATGGCACAATAAATTTCGAAAAGTTCTTTTTGTTTATCAACATCTTTACCTACAATTGTATCTAAAGGAGATTTCAAATTTGCTTTTGCCGACTCGTAACCTGCGTTATCATTAGAATATCCATAAGGAACAAATCCTCTTTTAACAGAACCTTCCGCAGGTAGTTGACCTTCTTTTCCATTCAATCCACGTTGTGATTTAAATGCGTCTGATTCTTGATAGGTTTCATAACTAACTGCCTCGTACATATTTGGCATGTATTGGTAGTTTGGTTGTGATTTATCTCGGCATGAAATAATCGATGCGGATAAAATCAAAAAAAATACTATTTTGTATATAATTTTCATGTCTGATTAGTGCTTATCAATTACTTTTACTTCTACTGCTCCTGTATTTTTAAAAAAAGAAACCATTTCATTTTCATCTCCGTGAACAGCAACTTCCATCAAAAAATGATCATCTGTTGTTCTTACATCTGGATTTTCTGCATTCTTAAATGGCCATAATCTACTTCTCATATAAAAAGTAATTACCATTAAGTGTGCTGCGAAAAACACAGTCATCTCGAACATAATTGGTACAAAGGCTGGCATGTTTTGAATGTAACTCATGCTTGGTTTTCCCCCAATATCTTGTGGCCAGTCTTGTATCATGATGTAATCCATCATCCAAGTTGCAAACGAAAGTCCAACGCAACCATACATGAAAGAACAAATTGCTAATCGTGTTGGCGATAATCCCATGGCTTTATCTAGTCCATGAACAGGGAAAGGCGTGAAAACTTCTTCAATATGATGTTTGGCTGCACGAGTTTGCTTTACAGCATCCATCAATACATCATCATCATTGTAAATGGCGTATATAACTTTATTACTCATGGTGTGAATCTTTACTTTCTTCTCTACGTTTTTTAAAATATTCTCCAGATGTTTTCAAGATTGTTTTTACTTCGGCTTGAGCAATCACTGGGAAAGATCGAGAATAAAGTAAAAATAATACAAAGAAAAATCCTATTGTTCCAATAAAAATTCCAATATCTACAAATGTTGGTGAAAACATTGTCCAAGAAGATGGCAGATAGTCTCTGTGAAGTGAGGTTACGATAATTACAAACCGCTCAAACCACATTCCAATATTTACAACAATCGAAATCACGAATGAAAACATAATGCTTGTTCTTAATTTCTTGAACCACATGAACTGTGGTGAAAAAACATTACAAGTCATCATCGACCAATATGCCCACCAATATGGACCAGTTGCTCTATTTAAGAACGCATATTGTTCATATTCAACACCAGAATACCATGCAACAAATAACTCTGTAATGTAGGCAACACCCACAATAGAACCTGTAATCATGATTACAATATTCATCAATTCAATATGTTGAACTGTTATGTACGCTTCTAATTTAGAAACTTTTCTCATGATAATAAGCAAGGTATTTACCATTGCAAATCCAGAGAAAACTGCTCCTGCCACAAAATAGGGCGGAAAAATAGTCGTGTGCCATCCTGGGATAACTGAAGTAGCAAAGTCAAAAGATACAATAGTATGTACCGAAAGTACTAATGGAGTTGCTAAACCTGCAAGAACCAAAGAAACTTCTTCGAAACGCTGCCAATCTTTTGCTCTTCCTGACCAACCAAAACTTAATATTGAATAAATATGTTTGTTAAACGGTGTTACTGCTCTATCGCGAATCATAGCAAAATCTGGTAATAAACCTGTCCACCAAAAAACTAATGAAACAGATAAATAAGTAGAAATTGCAAATACATCCCAAAGTAAAGGTGAGTTGAAATTTACCCAAAGTGATCCAAATTGATTCGGAATTGGTAAAACCCAGTAGGCCAACCAAGGACGACCCATGTGAATAATTGGAAATAATCCAGCCTGAATTACAGAAAAAATGGTCATTGCTTCTGCAGAACGGTTAATTGCCATTCTCCATTTTTGACGAAATAATAAAAGTACAGCAGAAATTAGAGTTCCTGCATGACCAATTCCTACCCACCAAACGAAGTTCGTGATATCCCACGCCCAACCTACTGTTTTGTTTAATCCCCAAGATCCAATTCCTGTAGAGATGGTGTAAATAATGCAACCAACTCCCCAAAGGAATGCGGTTAACGCGATTGAAAATACAATCCACCATTGTTTGTTTGCTCTACCTTCAACAGGGAAAGCGACATCTACAGTTACATCGTGATAAGATTTATCACCAATAACTAATGGTTTTCTAATGGGTGCTTCGTAATGAGACGACATATCCTATTTAGTTTCTTAATTAATTTATTTTTTAAGTATTTCTAACTTTCACGTGATAAATCACATTAGGTTTTGTTCCAACATGTTCTAGTAAATGATACATTCTAGGATCTTCTACCAGTTTTACAATGCTATCTTCTTTATGATTTACATCTCCAAAAACCATTGCTCCAGTAGAACAAGCATTGGAGCATGCTGTTTGAAATTCATCAACATTTACGATTCTACCTTCGCGTTTTGCTGTTAGAATTGTTGCTTGTGTCATTTGAATACACATAGAACATTTTTCCATTACTCCACGAGAACGAACATTTACATCTGGATTTAAAACCATTCGTCCCAAATCATCGTTCATATGATAATCGAATTCTGAATTTTTATTATATAAAAACCAGTTGAAACGTCGCACTTTATATGGACAATTGTTCGCACAATAACGTGTTCCAACACATCTGTTATATGCCATATGATTTTGACCCTGACGTGAATGTGATGTTGCCGCTACAGGACAAACTGTTTCACAAGGCGCGTGATTACAGTGTTGACACATTACAGGTTGAAAAACAACTTGTGGGTTTGCACCTGGTTTTTCCATTTCTCCAAATCCACCCAAAGAACCTTTGTCTCCAAATAATCCGTCGAAATTTTCTTTTTTCTCGTCGTCTTTAAGGAACGTTTCTTCAGAAGAATAATATCTGTCAATACGTAGCCAGTGCATATCACGACTTCTTCGAACTTCTGTTTTACCAACAACCGGAACGTTATTCTCGGCGTGGCAAGCAATAACGCAAGCACCACAACCAGTACAAGCATTCAAATCTATAGAAAGATTAAAATGATGTCCAACAGAACGATCAAAGGATTCCCACAAATCAACTTTTGTAGCATCTGTTTCTTTGTGATCTAAAGATACCATTGGTTGTTCGTTCCAAACCTCTACTTCTTTGGTATTAAAAATACTTAAAGTAGTTTCTTTAACAATATCTCCACGACCCATCAACGTTTTCTGACCTTGAACACAAGCAAACTCATGATCTCCGTCAGCCTTTGAAATTTTTGCAGATTGAATGTTGTTGAAATTTTTATATAAAGTGTAAGCGTTCAAACCTACTTGCATTTCTTCTTTTAGTGCTGCTTTTTTACCATAACCAAGAGCCAAACCAATTGTTCCGACTGCTTGACCTGGTTGAATAATAACCGGAACATTTTCTAGTTTATCCCAATTTAAAACAATATTGATGTAACTTCCGTTTAGTCCGCCGTTTGCAACAATTTCATTGGTTAAACCTAATTTATCTGCATCTACTTGAGAAACAGTAGCATAATTATCCCATGAAACTCTTGTAATTGGATCTGGCAACTCTTGTAACCAAGGATTATTTGCTTGTTGTCCGTCTCCTAAACCTGTTTTTGTGTATAAAACTAATTCGAAATCAGCGCTCGCTTTTGATGATGAAACTGCAGATGCCGCAGCAGAAAAATCTACTGAAGATGCTGTTGATGTTGGAATAGTTCCAACATATATACCATCGTGTACGACTTGATTCCAAGACGAACCCGAAACAATTGTACTGGCATTTGCTTTTAGATAATCATAGAAAGGTTCTGTTCTTCCTGTCCAAGTCAACAAACAATCTTGAAATTGTTTTGTATTAAATAGTGGACGAATTGTTGGCTGTGTTAAACCATAAGTACCTTTTGTGATGCTAACATCGTTCCAAGATTCTAAATAATGTGGTGCAGCAGCGGCAATTGTAGTCAACAATGCTGTTTCGTCTTCTTTTAAAGAAAATGAAGCCGAAAGTTTTACTTTTTTTAATCCTGAAATGAATTCTCTTGAATTTGGTAATGAATAGGCTGGATTAATACCGCTCATAATTAGAGTATGAACACTTCCTGCATTCATATCTTTTACTAATTGCGCTACTTTTTCGTTAGATCCTTTTCGAATTTGTCTTGTTCCAGAAGTAACAAAAGATTCACTTGATAATGCTTTATTGATAGCGATTACCAATAATTGTGCATTTTTATCTTGAATTCCAGAAACTAAAAGTCCTTTTGTTCCAGCACTTTTCAATTGTTGGGCTGCTTTATCAACTTCAACTTTTGTTTTAGAATCTAAAGTAACCGAAGCATTTGAACCTGTTATTACGTTATATATATGAACTAATGCTTGTTTTTGAACTGACGAATTCATTGGAATTCGTTTGTCGGCAGCAGCACCAGAAAGTGTCATGTTTGCTTCCATTTGGAAGTGTTTTGACATTAATTTATTTTTCGGAATTCTTCCTTGTGCGTAACCTGTATCATAACTTCCTCCTTGCCAATCTCCAAGAAAATCAGCATCTATAGATACAATTACTGATGCTTTAGAAAAATCATAATTTGCTAACGCTCTTTCTCCATAAACAGTCTCGAAAGCATCTAATGCTTCAGAAGAAGAAACAGCATCGTATACAACATGTTTAGAATTTGGATTTGCAGCAAGAAACTCTGAAATTAACTTCTCGGTAGTTGGACTCGCTAAAGTATTGGTCATTAAAACAACTTGACCTCCTTTTGTTTTAGCATCAACTAAACTTGCTTTTATTTTATTATCAACTTCTGACCACAATACGTTTTTACTTGCTATTTTAGGATTTTTCAAACGCATGTTATCATATAATGACAGTATCGAAGCATGAATTCTTGCATTTGCAGTAAAATTCGCACCAGTAGTTTTATTATTATCTATTTTAATTGGTCGACCTTCACGCGTTTTTACTAATAAATTAGCAAAATCAAATCCATCAAAAACCGTTGTAGCATAATAATCGGCTACACCAGGAATAATCTGTTCTGGCTGGACTACGTAAGGTATCGACCTGTGCACTGGACCTTCGCAAGCCGCTAAAGATGCTGCCGCGGTACTAAATCCAACGTACTTTAAGAAATCACGACGTGTTGTTGAGGATGATGACAAAGAATCTTTATCTCCCAAAAACTCATCTGTTGGAATTGCTTCAACAAATTCGTTATTTCTAAGTGCCTCAACAATAGAACTATTTTCGTTTAGTTCTTCAACACTTTTCCAGTATTTTTTGTTTGATGACATATTATATATAAATATTTAACTTTTAATTATTTTTTTCTAACTCGTAACTTATAACTACAAGTACTCTTTTAGTAATGACACTTTCCGCATTCTAAACCACCCATCTGCGCTGCAGTTAGTTTATCAACTCCATATTTTTTAGAAAGTTCTTCATGAATTTTAGTGTAATATTCATTTCCTTGCATTTTAACTTCCGTTACTCTATGGCAATTGATACACCAACCCATAGTAAGTTTAGAATATTGCTTCATTATTTCGTAAGTCTGAACTGGACCATGGCATGTTTGACATTCTATTCCTGCAACAGCAACGTGTTGCGAATGGTTGAAGTATACAAAATCAGGGAGGTTGTGAATACGAATCCATTTTACTGGTTCCGTTTTTCCAGAATATTTTTGAGTTGCTGGATCCCAACCAACTGCGGTGTATAGTTTTTTAATTTCACCATCGTAAAATGCTTTTGAATATTCTGCCGTTGCCGTTGTGTCGGAAACTTCTGCAATTTGTTTGTGACAATTCATACAAACATTTAGCGAAGGAATTCCAGAATGCTTACTTACACGAGCAGATGAGTGACAATATTTACAATTAATTCCGTTGCTACCTGCGTGAATTCTATGAGAATAATGAATTGGCTGAATCGGCTCATAATCTTGATCCACTCCTATTTGCATCAAAAATGAATAAGCAAAATAAGCACTAAACAACAACATAAATATACTTGAAACCAAAACCAAAAATTGATTTTTGGCAAATGCAACCCAAATTGGCGTTGTTGGTTCTTTATATAGTGTTGGCACTTCAACTCCATTTGCTCTAGCAATTTTGTTTAGTACTTTGTTTACTAAAAACAACATTACGACCAAAAGAATCATCACTAAACCAAGCGCTCCTAATACAAAATTATTAGAAATCCCTCCTGAACTTGGAGTTGTTCCTGGAACTGGCGCAATGACAACTGGAGTCGGAAGCGGTTCTGATGTGTAAGCAATAATATTATCAATATCTGCATGAGATAATTGAGGAAAGGATGTCATTACGGTTGGTTTGTATTCCGCCCACAATGTATTTGCCTGCGCATCTCCAGATTTTATAAGCGCTTGACTGTTTGCAATCCATTTGTAAATCCATTGTATATCGTGTTTAGCGATAACGTTTCTTAGCATTGGACCCGTCATTTTGGCATCGAGTTTATGACAAGCCGCACAATTGCCATTAAACAACTCTTTGCCTTTTGTTGCATCACCGCCTGCTGCTGCTGGAACTACTGCTACTGCTGTGGTTGCCATCGGCGCAACTGGAGCAGTTGCATTTGCTGTTTGAGCAACCGAAACTATTGAAAAGTAAAGCAAAAATGCAAAACTCAAAAATAAATTTCTTGAAATCGAATTAGGGTTTTCCACCTTTTTCATACTATATAATGATTACCGTCTTTATTTAACTATTATAAGATTACTAAACTTATTGAAAATTTATAATCGAGTACAAAAATACATTATTAAGTGTTATTCTCAAAACCAAATTTAAGGGTTAATTATTAATTTATACCAATTCTAAATAAATAGCGTTATTCTGTTTATCACATAATATTGTACATTTGTGGATATATATACTAATTATGAAAATTTCTATTCAAAAAAGCATTGTCATTTGTTCCTTTATGTGCTGTTTATCAGCAAACAAGTTATTTTCGCAAGATAAAAACATAATCATTATTCAAGATCTGAAGTTTGAACAATTGCTAAACGAAAAACGAAAAATAAACGCTTCGATCACTAATTCGAACCGATATAAAATTCAAATTTATAACGGCGATAGCGAAACGAGTAAGAAAACACTTATTGAATTCAAAAAAAACAATAAAAATTATGACGGAACAATCGTTTTCAATACTCCTATATATAAGGTATGGGTTGGAAATTTTAGGACTCGAATTGAAGCCGAAAAGAATCTGATTGTTTTAAGAAAAAAATTTCCGAATGCTTTTGTGATTAAACCTAATAGATAGTATTTAGCAACGTATAAAAGAATACTAATTTAAAGCAAATGGAGTATTTAACTTGAAAGTAGGAACTTCGACTTGAAAATTTCTAGTTGTGGTAAAATTTATCATATTAAAAAACCCATTCATAGCTCCAAATGATGAAGAAAGAAGGCAACCAGAACTATAATTATGTTTTTCTCCAGGTCTTAGAACTGGTTTTTGTCCAACAACTCCTTCGCCATCAATTATTTCTTTTTGATTAAGAGAATCGAAAATTTCCCAATGCCTAGAAATTAGTTGTACCGTATCTTTGCTGTTGTTTTCGATAGTAATTTGATAACTAAAGGCAAAATTAATCTTGTAGTTTTTGAAGTAAGTGCCTTCAAAACTAGTGAATACTGAAATTTTTATACCTTGTGTGATTTGTGTTATCATAAAATATAATGTAATTGAATCAAAAATAGACTTTTTTTAATTCCAAAATATCTTTTAAAAGTTAAATTTTTAGTTAATTATGTTTATTGAACTTGCATCACCTTTGCCGATAACTTGGTCGTATCGTTGACCATTTTCGCGATAATATACCAAAATTGTATAGTTGTTTTCGGTCTGAAAATGATTACCATCAATAGCATTTTCATCATCAATTTTACCTTTGGAGTCTGCTACAACGTACTGAAAGTTAGTAAATCCTTGTTTAATCATAATAGCTTTTTCATAGACTTTTTTTTCGGCATTATAGTCCATTTTGTTTTCTGGTGTTAATCCAAAATTATTAAACATTCCGCTTACATAAATATCTTCTTTTTCAAAAAATGTCGGAGCAGATAAACTAAAAAACACCCAAGAATAATCGGCTTCAATTGCGCTATTTTCTGAACCGAATTTCCGAACAAAAAAATTACCATCAATATCGGGATAAAACGTATAAATACTATTTAATCGTGCCGCATTGGTATATAGATGCGAATCGTAAATGCCGTTTTTGGAATCTACAAACGACACATTTTGATATGGAACTCGAATATTTTTGGTGTCGAAATTTAAAAATTCGTTTCCACCCCAAAACTGAGTTTCTTTGTCATAGCGATAAATCAGATCGTTACCCATTGTGTATTGTGGTATAATGTTTGAAATTGCGGTTTGAAATTGCCCATTTTTAACAATTAAAATTTTAACATTTTTTACTGGATTCTGAAAATTTATAACGCTGGATTTTATCGTGAAATCTAAATTTTGTTTGGCATCGATACCTTCCATGTTTCTAGATCTTCGAATTTGTAATGGAACAGTTGCTAGATTTTCGTAAAGAATAAACTTTTTAGAAAAAATAATTTCTCGATCTTCATTTAAAATTTTCAGAATATAATTACCACTAACTTTACATTGCGTTTTCTGATTTGGAATTTGTAGTTTATAATGTGCATACAATTGCAAAGTGTTAAAAGAGTTTGCATAGTCCTGAATTCTCTGATCGTCAAAGCCTTGTAAATATTCGTTTTTAGATAGTTCCGAAGGTTTCCAGTCGTAATCGCAGTGAGTTATCGCATAATAATAATTGGCTTCGTTGGCAAATAAATCATCGAATTCGAGTTGAAAAGTATCGTTTATTTGAAAAATCGCTGGTACATTTTGTCCGTTTTGAATAAACGAAACTGTTTTGATGTTAAAAGGCGGTGTGATTTCTTTTTCGTTTTGCGAAAAACAACACGAAGTAAATAGCAACAAAAGAAATATTATTTTTTTCATTATAATTTTTAAATATAAATTGTAAATATAACGAAGTTTAACTTCTATAATTATATCACATTTGAATTATTTATAGCAAATTGGGATAATTTCGCCTTTTGCTAGACAATATTTTTCGACCAATTCTGGAGAAATTTTATTTGTGTAATCCTCTTCGATTACTGTAAAACCAATGCTTCGAAGTTTATCGAAATAATCGCGACCGTAAATCCGAACGTGATCGTATTGCCCAAAAATTTTGGCTCGCTCTTTTTGATCAACAATTGTATCATCGGTAAAAGTTGTTGCTCGAGATAAATCTTGTGGAATTTGTAAAATTGCCATACCGCCGGGTTTCAAAACGCGATATAATTCTTGCATGGCTTTTGTATCATTGGGAATGTGTTCGAGAACGTGGTTGCAAAGTATTATGTCATATTGATTGTCCTGAAACGGTAAATTACAAATATCGGCTTTAACATCTGCTAATGGCGAAAGTAAATCGGTTGTGGTGTAATCGAGGTTTTTTTTGTTACGGAACAATTTATAAAATGCTTGTTCGGGAGCAAAATGAAGGACTTTCTTTTTTTTTGATGATGAAAAAAAATCGGTTTCGTTTTGTAAATAAATCCATAATAAACGGTGTCTTTCGAGCGAAAGTGTACTTGGCGAAAGTACATTGTTGCGTTGTGTTCCGTAGCCGTATGGCAAAAACATTCGGAAACTTTTCCCATCTATTGGATCGGTGAATTGAGTTCCTTTTAATGCAAATGCAAGAATTGGACGCGCTACGTAACTCAGTCGAATTAGGATTGGACGAGGAATCGTATTTAAGATTAGTTTAAAAAGTTTTTTCATAGGATAGTATAACACTAATTTCACGAATTTACACAAATTGAAAATTTATATTTTTAATTTCACAAAATGCAATTTTAGAGAATTATTCGATGATATTTTAAACTATCTTCACCAAAATTCACTAACAATCCCAGTTTGTTTTTAGATGCAGCTAAATAATTTAATGTTTGTTTTATTTCACTATTGGTGAGTTCTGAAATTGCTTTTATCTCCAATATAATTTCATCAAAAGCAACAAAATCAGAATAATAAAAATGAGGTAAGATGATTTCTTTGTAACTTATGTTGAATTTCATTTCTCTCTTGTATGGTATCTTATTTTTATTAAATTCATATTCTAGTGCATCTCCATAAATAATTTCACTGTGACCTTTTCCAAGAATTTTGTGAACTTCCATACAAATTCCAATAATTTT
>JAYUFL010000011.1:0-7221 GCA_043738745.1 Bacteroidota bacterium | reverse complement strand
TTTTTGTCAAAAGCATCTTTAACTGCTTTTGGAGGTGTCATTGCAAATGCGAAACTACAAAACATTGTAATTACAAACATTAAGATTAACTTTTTCATGATATAATTTGTTTAAATGTGGATTTAGTTCCACAAGACAAATTTAATTAATTTTGGAAAAGTAAGTGTTTCAGAATTATATTGATTCATTGTAAAATTCACATTTTTAAATTTTTCATGTTGAGATTATCGAAGCTCTAAACAGTAAACTATCTAATATATTAGATTTAATTTGATTTTTTAAATCAGATAATAAAGGCGAATTTGTTTGTGCTTTTTGAATATAAAAATTCAAATCTTTCTCTTGCGAAAAAGATTTGAAAAATAGTATAAATAGTATAATTAGAAATTTTAATTTCATTTTGTAAAAATAAGATTTTTTGAACTAATATAATATTGTTCTAAAAATCAAGAATTCTAATAGTAAAATTAATACCCGATTGGTGCAAAAACCAAAACCTTGAAAGAATTAGGCACAATCGATGCTCTTGGTTTAGGATTTTCGGCAGTTGGTTCTGGTTTTGCGCCAAAATCAGGCGTTGTCAAATACAAATTTCCCGATGTTGGATTGATACAAATAGTTCTAGCTCCTTTTTGAGATTGAACAGTTTCTAAAACCGAAAATTTATCTTTTGAATCTTCTTTAACTACTGTAATTGTTCCGTCGCCGCAAGAAGCAAATGCGAGTTTCTTTTTGGCGTCAAATGCCACTCCGTCGCAACCATCACCAATTGGTAATGTTGTAATCGTTTTTCCTGTTTTTGCATCAACAACAATCATTAATTTATTGCCACAAACTGCAAATAATCTGTTGGTTTCAGTGTCTAAAGCCAATCCCGATGGTTCATCGCCAGGCGCAATTGACCAAGTTGCTGTAACTTCTAATTTGTTTGCATCGATGGTTTTAATTTCGTTTTTGTCTTCGATATTTACATAAATTAAACCTTTGTTATTGGTTGCCGAAAATTCTGGTTTTCCTCCTAACGGGATTGTTTTTACAACTTTATTTGTTATTGCATCAATAACAGTTGCGTCGTTGGATTTTGCATTATATGTAAACACTTTTTTGGAGAATTTATCATACAAAACGGCATCAGGTTTTTGTCCAGAAATAGCCACTTTTTCTATTAATGCAAACGTTTTTAAATCTACAATTGTTACCGAATTGTCTTTTCCATTGGTGATGAATGCCTTGTTCATATCGTTGGCAATTGCAATGCCGTGAACTCCTTTGGTATCTGGAATTGTGGCAACGGTTAAGTCGGTTTTTAGATCAATAACATTGACTACATCGCCATGCGAAACATATAATTTTTGGTTCACATCATCAACGGCAGAATAATCCCATCCGCCGTCACCAGGAACGTTGATTTTTTTGGATACTTTGTAAGTTTGACTATTGCAATTTGAAATTGAAAATGCGAGTACTATAATAAGGAGTAAATTTTTCATTTTTATTTATTTTTTTCAAAATTACAAATTTTATTCGTGAAAATTCAATTTACAATTTCATTAATATATATTTGTATTATGAATTAAAATCTTATGGAAGAAGAGTGTATTTCGATTTTTGATATGCTAAAAATTGGTGTTGGACCGTCAAGTTCTCACACACTTGGCCCTTGGCGTGCAGCCGAACGGTTTTTATCGGAATTGAGGTCTGAAAATATAATCAACAGAACAAATCGAATTAAAGTCGATTTATTCGGCTCATTATCATTAACAGGAAAAGGTCACGCAACAGATTTGGCCATAATGTTGGGACTTTCGGGTCAAGATCCAGAATATATTCCGATTCAAAATATTTCAGAAATTATTAAAACCATTGAAGATAAAAATGAAATCAATCTTGGAAACGAAATTAAAATTCCTTTTTATTTTTTACAAGATATTGTTTTCAACAAGAACTTTTTGCCATTTCATGCCAATGGTTTGACTTTTACAGCATTTTATGACAATTCTGAATATATTTCAACATTTTATTCCATTGGTGGTGGATTTGTTGTCAAAGAAGAGCGTGTAAATGCTAAGAAAAAGCGTGCTATAAAATGCGCATTCCCCTACCCTATTCAAAATGCTGAAGAATTATTGAATTATACTATTCTAGAAAAAAAATCGATTTCGGAAATTGTTTATGAAAACGAAAAATCAATGCGTTCCGAAGCAGTAATTCACAACGAATTAATGCGGATTTGGAACACTATGCTTGAATGTATGAATATTGGTTGCCATTCCGAAGGTATACTTCCTGGCGGATTAAATGTTCGACGAAGAGCATTTGATATGCACCAAAATCTTATTGGTTTGGCTAATTATTCCAACCCCCAAGAATGGTTAGAATGCATTCGAAATACCGAAGTCAAGTTTCGGCAAATCTTAAAATGGGTATCGTGTTTTGCACTTGCCGTCAATGAGGTAAATGCTGCGTTAGGACGTGTAGTTACTGCTCCGACTAATGGTAGTGCAGGAGTTATTCCAGCCGTTTTGATGTATTATCTATGCATAGAAAACCACGAAGCAGGCGAAAAAGAAATCAAACAATTCTTAATGGTTGCTGGCGAAATTGGCAGTATTTTCAAAAAAGGTTCTACAATATCCGCAGCGATGGGAGGTTGTCAAGCCGAAATTGGCGTTTCATCGGCAATGGCTGCAGCAGCATTGTGCGAGGTTATGGGTGGAACGCCAGATCAAGTTTTGGTAGCAGCCGAAATTGCTATGGAACATCATTTGGGATTAACTTGCGACCCAATTGGCGGATTAGTTCAAATTCCGTGCATAGAACGTAATACTATGGGAGCCATAAAAGCAATAAATGCAGCAGAATTGGCTTTGGAGACTGATGCTAAAAACGTAAAAGTTCCGTTGGACAAAGTCATTAATACTATGTGGCAAACCGCTAAAGATATGAATTCTAAATACAAAGAAACTTCCGAAGGCGGATTAGCAATTGCTGTGAATATGGCTGATTGTTAAGATATTTTAATTATTTTTACAATCTAAATAAATTTTTCTAAATTATAAACAAATGTCTGTAGCAAAAAAAGATTACAAAAGAATAACAGTAAAATCGTTAATTGAAATGAAAGCCAATGGTGAGAAAATTTCGATGCTTACGGCCTACGATTTTACGATGGCGAAAATCGTAGATTCTGCTGGAATAGACGTTATTTTAGTTGGAGATTCTGCAAGTAATGTAATGGCTGGACACGAAACAACACTACCAATTACTCTCGACCAAATGATTTATCACGCTTCGGGCGTAGTTCGAGCCATTTCTAGAGCATTAGTTGTAGTAGATTTACCCTTTGGAAGTTATCAATCGGATCCAAAAGAAGCCTTGCGTTCGTCAATTAGAATTATGAAAGAAAGCGGCGGACATGCAGTAAAAATGGAAGGCGGGAGCGAAATAAAAGATTCTATAAAAAAGATTTTAAATGCTGGAATTCCCGTTATGGGACATTTAGGATTAACGCCTCAATCCATATATAAATTTGGAACTTATACCGTACGTGCTAAAGAAGAGGCCGAGGCCGAAAAATTAATTGAGGATGCTAAAATGCTCGAAAGAATTGGGTGTTTTGCCCTTGTTGTTGAAAAAATTCCAGCGCATTTAGCCGAAAAAGTTGCCAAATCTATTTCTATTCCTGTAATCGGAATTGGCGCAGGTGGTGGAGTTGATGGACAAGTTTTAGTAATACATGATATGTTGGGAATGAATAATGAGTTTAGCCCAAGATTTTTACGCCGTTACATGAATTTATATGATGATATGACAAATGCCATAGGAAAATATGTTGCCGATGTAAAATCGAGCGATTTTCCAAATACAAGTGAACAATATTAGATTTCAGAATTAAGATGGCAGAAAAAGTTTTATCTAATAAAAATAACCTTCAAGTTATACATGAAGACAATCACTTGATTATCATCAACAAACGTGTGGGAGATATTGTACAGGGAGATAAAACTGGAGATAAACCCTTGTCAAATGTTGTAAAAGAATATTTAAAACATAAATACAACAAACCTGGCGAAGTTTTTTTGGGAGTTGTACATCGATTGGATCGACCAACAACTGGAATTGTAGTTTTTGCAAAAACAAGCAAAGCATTGACCAGAATGAACGAACTTTTTAGTAATCGCGAAACCCAAAAAACCTATTGGGCTGTCGTAAAAAATAAACCATCAAAATCAGAAGATAAACTCATTCATTATCTCAAGAGAAACGAAAAAAATAATACTTCGAAAGCACATATTAAAGAAGTTCCAGAAAGCAAATTAGCGAGTTTAGATTACAAAATTATCAAAGAATTGAACAACTATTTTGCTTTAGAAATTAATCTTCATACTGGCAGACATCATCAAATTAGAGCACAACTTTCGGCAATTGATTCACCCATAAAAGGCGATTTAAAATATGGTTTTGATCGCAGTAATACCGATGGAGGAATTCATCTTCATGCTAGAAAATTAGTTTTTATTCATCCTGTTTCTAAAGAAAATCTTACGCTAATTGCTGCCGTTCCAGACGAAGTTGTTTGGAATGCTATTTAAAAATATAAATTTTATGAACTTTAAAACCAATATAGATTTCCGCAGAAAATCACTCGAAGATTTGTTAGAAAATATTATTCGATACGAAAATGATATTATTGAAGCCTTACACAAAGATTTTAGAAAACCTGCTTTCGAAGCCGTTTTAACCGAAACAAATTATGTTATTTCAGATTTGAAATATACCATTAAAAATATTGAAACTTGGGCAAAACCTAAAAAAGTTAGGGCTTCGATTCTCAATTTTCCGTCTTCGGATTATATTTACAACGATCCATACGGAAATGTTCTAATCATTTCGCCTTGGAATTATCCTTTTCAATTAGCACTTTGCCCATTAGTTGCGGCTGTTGCGGCTGGAAACTCGGTTACGTTGAAACCTTCAGAAATGACTCCAAATACTTCGTTGCTGATTGCAAAAATCATTCGAGAAACTTTCGACGAAAAACATGTTGTTACCATTCTTGGAGATGCTGGAATGTCGCAACAATTACTAAAACAACGTTGGGATTATATTTTTTTTACAGGAAGTGTATCCGTTGGAAAAATTATTGCTAAGATTGCTGCCGAAAACCTAACACCAGTTACTTTGGAACTTGGTGGAAAAAGCCCTTGTATTGTTGATGACACCGCTAATCTAAAAATTGCAGCAAAACGAATCATTTGGGGGAAAATTCTCAATGCGGGTCAAACTTGTGTGGCGCCAGATTATGTTTTGGTTCATAAAAAAGTAAAATCCGAATTTGTGAATTTACTACAACAGGAAATTAAAAATGCTTTAGGCGAAAATCCCGAATTGTCATCTGATTATGCTCGAATCATAAATTCTAAAAACTGGGAGCGACAATTAGGAATGTTAGAAAATCAAAAAATAATTATTGGTGGTGAATCAAACCGAAATGGATTTTATCTTGCTCCAACACTAATCGACGAACCAAAATTAGATTCGAAAATTATGGAAGAGGAAATTTTTGGACCTATTTTGCCGATCATTTCTTTTGAATCAAAACAAGAAGTCGAAAAAATTATTTTGAGTTACGAAAAGCCATTGTCATTATATTTATTTTCTGAAAATAAAAAATATATTAATCAAGTATTATCTAAATTTTCTTTTGGTGGAGGTTGCGTTAACGATGTTGTAATTCATTTGGTAAACCACCGTTTGCCCTTTGGCGGCGTAGGAAATTCAGGCGTTGGTGCGTATCATGGTAAACTGAGTTTTGATATTTTTTCGCATAAAAAATCAATTGTAAAACGAGCAAATTGGCTCGATTTACCCATGCGTTATGCTCCGTACGGAACAAAACTAAATTGGATTCGAAAATTATTGAATTGGATTTAACATATTTTATATTAGTAAATTAATATAAAATTATATTTTTGTACTGAAAATAAATTTAACACAATTATACTTTACGAGCAAATAGGATTTTTTGAAAATTTAGTTCTCGAAACGCACAAACTCGCAATCAACTTTAATTCAATTGATTACGACTGGTTTTTTATGATTTTTTTTACTGGAATTATTTTTTTAATTTTAAAAATTATAAGAAAAAACTCCTCTATTTATAACAAAAATTATATAAAAAACACTTCCAGAATTGAAACGTCGAACGAGCAATATCAATTATATTATTTGTTTTTAGGAATTACGCTTCCAATTTTGGAATTATTTGTTGATTTTGTCCATGCCCGCGAATTGGACGCTCGATTAGTAAATTTTATAACTTCTTTCGTTTTACTTTCCATTTACTTTTTAAGTAAACGATCTAAATTTTTGTATAAAAATATTGGAATTAGCGCCATAATAATTTATTTTATATACGGTTTTTTTACATTCCAAAGACTTATATTATATCCAAATCACATCCATTCTTCTGTAGAATTTATTGTTATGTTTTTTTTGTCATATAGTATTTTCAAATCCATAAAAACCTATTGGATTTTTATTTGTTTAGTTTTTGCAATGTTATTTGCGTTTAACTACTTTGGGATAATCTCAAAGTTTATTATGGTTAATTTGGTCAATTATTGTTTTATTGCGGCAGTAATTAATCAAGTAAGGCATATTTCCTATCTCAATACATTAGACAAATTTTTATTTACAGACAATATCGTTAACAAAGGTTCTACATTGATTGTTGCTATAAACCAGAAAGGTGAAGTCGTGTATTGTAGCGACAACATAACTTCTATTTTAGGTTACAACAAAGAAGAAGTTATGGGTTTAAACTATTGGCAATTAACTGAAGAAAAGGAGTTTAATGAAAGTGAATACCAAATAAATAAAACTATTTACATTAAACGTTTAAAATGCAAAGACGGTAGTTACAAATACATTCAATGGAACGATTCGAACTATTCCGACGATCTGATTGTTGGAAGTGGGCAGGATGTTACAGAGCAAATTTCGATTCGAAATCAATACGAAAATTTGATAGAAAATGCCAATGAAATTATTTTCGAAATGGATAAATTTGGGAATATAATTTTTGCTAATAAATTTACAATTATTACTTTAGGATATTTCGAAGATGAATTTATGAATCGACCTTTTATTGATTTTATAAGCCCAAATTATAAAGAAAAAATCTTCGATTACTATTCTAAAATTCATTTAACGAATTTA
>JAYUFL010000010.1:0-19475 GCA_043738745.1 Bacteroidota bacterium | reverse complement strand
GAACGTTCAAAACTTTGTCGAGATATTCAAATAAATAATATAGCATAGATTTCTATTTATTGAGTTGTTTTAATAATTCTTTTACGATTGCCATATCATCAAAATCGTGGCGAACACCCTGAATTTCTTGATATGTTTCGTGTCCTTTTCCAGCAATTAAAATAATGTCGTTTGGTTGTGCCAATTGGCAAGCCGCTTTTATGGCTTGTTTTCTATCGGTTATAGAAATGGTTTTTTTGAAATTTTGAGGTTCAACACCCACTTCCATTTCGGCAATAATAGTTTCGGGATTTTCCGTTCTTGGATTATCCGAAGTAATAATTGCTTTATCGCTCATTGCAGCTGCAATATTTGCCATTATTGGTCGCTTGATTTTGTCGCGATCGCCGCCACAACCTACAATTGTTATGAGTTGTTCGTTTTTTGTACGAATGTCATTTATGGTTTTTAGTACATTTTCTAAAGCATCTGGCGTATGCGCATAATCGACAATTGCAGTAATTTTTTCGTCAGAAATGATGTATTGAAAACGTCCAGAAACGCTTTCTAATTCTGATAATAATCGTAAGACTTCGAGTTCGTCTAATCCTAATTGTATGGCCGTCCCGAATATTGCCAGCAAATTATACGCATTGAACGTTCCTATTAATCGAACCCAAACTTCGTTATTATTAATTTTTAAAAGCAATCCCGAAAGTTGATTTTCTAGAATTTGTGCTTTATAATCGGCATAGGTTTTTAAGGCATAAGTCCATTTTTTTGCATTTGTATTTTGCAACATGACTTGACCGTTTTTGTCATCAACGTTAGTTAATGCAAAAGCCGTTTTTGGCAACTGGTCGAAAAAAGATTTTTTTACATCGCGGTATTCTGCGAATGTAGGATGGTAATCCAAGTGATCGTGCGATAAATTGGTAAAAACTCCGCCAGCAAACGTCAAACCTTGAGTTCTTTTTTGGTGAATTCCGTGCGAACTTACTTCCATAAAACAATAATCGCAACCATAATTTACCATTTCGTTCAAAAAATAATTTATAGTTAGCGCATCCGGAGTTGTATGAGTGGCTTTGTATTCATCGTTATCGACCATGATTTTTACGGTAGATAATAATCCTACTTTATAGCCTGCTTTTTTGAACAATTGATACAATAATGATGCAACTGTTGTTTTGCCATTGGTTCCAGTTATGCCTACTAATTTTAGTTTTTGAGATGGATTATTATAAAAATTATTTCCTAAAAAAGATAATGCTTCGTTGGCATTTTTTACTTTAATATAACTAATACTTGAATTTAAATTTTCGGGCAAATCCTCGCAAACAATTGCAGTTGCGCCTAATAAAATTGCTTTTTCTATAAATTGATGTCCGTCCGAAGTATTTCCTTTTATTGCAACAAATAAATCGTTTTTAGCAATATTCCGTGAATCAAATTCAATTTTATTTATAGAAATTGACGTTGATCCATGAATTGCTTCAATTGTGACTTTGTGTAATATGTCTTTTAAAATACTCATGATAATTCAAGAATAATAGTTGAATTTTTAATAATATTTTCTCCTGGTTGAATGGATTGTGATTTCACTTTTCCAATTCCGATTAGTTTTACTTTCAAATGTAAATTTCCAAGCCAAGCAACTGCATCCATTCCAGACATTCCTTTCAAATTTGGAATCGTAGTTTGTGTTTTTTGGGCATTATCGTAGTATTTTTTATAACTATTTTCTTGTGTTGCTAATTTTTTATCTAAAGACTGAATTGTATTTTTTGAAGGTGCATCTGTAAATATTTTTTGAGCAATTCGCTTAAAAACTGGCCCAGCAACATCCGCACCATAATAATTATTATTCGAAGTATTGGGTTTATGAATGACAACAATACAGGAATATTTTGGACTATCCGAAGGAAAATAACCTACAAAAGAGGAAGCATAATATTTATCATTTCCTCCATTTTTAGAATAATTGACCGCTGCTGTTCCTGTTTTTCCAGCCATCGAAAAATCTTTAGAATACAAGGCTTTTGCTGTTCCTTTTTTAACAACATTTGCCATAACTGCTTTCAATTTCAAAATGGTTTCTTGCGAACAAACTTTAGGATTCATTACTTCGGTATCGAATTTTTTGATGGTTTTATTCCACTCTTTTATTTCGGAAACAAACTGTGGTTTGACCATTATTCCGTCATTTGCGACAGCATTGTAAAAAGTCAAAGTTTGTAATGGCGTAATCGAAACTCCGTACCCAAAAGCCATCCATGGAAGTGACATATTGCTCCACCGCTTGTCTTTGGGCTGCGGAATATATGGTTTTCCTTCGCCTTGAAATGGTAATCCTAAACGTTTGTTTAATCCCCAACTGTTTAGATGATTAACAAATTTTGAAGGTTCGTTTTTATAATTTTGATATACAGCCTGAGCCATCACGGTATTCGATGAAACTTCGAAGCCTCGTGCTAGCGAAATTTTTCCGTAACCACCTTCGTGAGAATCGCGAACTTTTTTACCCGAATAGTTTATTTCTCCATCATGAGTATCAAAAACTGCACTTGTATCTATTTTTTTGTCTTCTAACAAAGCCATCAGATCGCCTAATTTATAAGTAGAACCAGGCTCATGAGATTCTGCAACAGCATAATTTATAGTTTCGAAATAAGAGCCATCTGTTGCTCTACCAAGATTAGAAATGGCTTTGACTTGACCCGTTTTTGTTTCCATAACCACCACACAACCATGATCTGCTTGGTATAACTCGAGTTGTTTTAAAAGAGCATGGTGTGCAATATCTTGCACATAGACATCAATTGTTGAAACAACATCGTAGCCATCTTGTGGATCGACTTCGTTATTATCCCGAAGCGGTTTCCATTGTCCTTTTGCAATTTTTTGTTTCAGGATTTTTCCGTCACTTCCTTTTAGATATTTTCCAAAAGCACCTTCGATTCCTACTTGCAACAACTCACCAGTTTCATCAAAACGCTCGTAACCAATGGTTCGTTCTGCAATCATCCCTATTGGATGCTCGCGAACTGTAATTTGTTCTGTAATAATCCCACCTTTGTTTGCACCAAGACTAAAAAGTGGCATTTTTTTTACTTTCATGTATTGAGTAAAACTCAAATTTTGAGCAATCGGAAAATATCTGTTTTTACTTTCTCTTGCTTTTCTGAGCGACATTTGAATTTCTGATGCTGGTTTCTTTAATAATTCTGATAATGATTCGGAAAGTCCTTTGATGTTTTCTTCAAAAGTAGGTGATTTTGGAGCAACAGCATCAAACCGAATATTATAATTTGGAATAGAAGTCGCCAATAAACTTCCGTCAGACGAATAAATATTGCCTTTATTTGCTGGTATTGTAAAGTTTTTAACAGTTTGTTCTTTGGCTTTATTGCGATAATAGTTGCCCTCAATCCATTGGATATTGGTGAGTTTAATCATGATTCCAATTGCCATCATCAAAACGATTACGGCAACCAAAAAAATGCGATACGAACTATTTTTATCTTCTATTTCCATAGTTTTTCAAAAAAACCTTTTTCAACTATTTTTTTAACTTCTATTTTTATTGGCGGAACCGATGCTGGAAAAATTTGTTTGGATTCCATTTGAGTTGAAATTGTGGATTCCATTTTCAATTTCATCAACTCCGATCGTCTGTCTACAAATTCAGAACGCAGTTCTTTCACTTCGTTATTTAATTCTGCAATCATGAATACTTTTTGCTCAAAACGCTGTGTATTTGCTATCATTATGATTGCTAAAAAAATCAAAAAAACAATAAAACGCCAGTTTTTTGCTGCGTTGGCATCTTCGTTGATTAAAAATCTTGCTTTTAATATATTGTAAACTCCGTTTTTCATAAACTTGTTGTATGTTGTAAGTTATAAGATACTAAAAAACCTATTACTTAAAACCTATTACTTTTTTTCTGCTATTCTCAATTTTGCACTTCGCGCTCTGTTGTTTATTTTTATTTCTGCGAAATCTGGAACAATCAATTTTCCGATACTTTTGAAGGGAACAGAAAAATTCCCGAAGAAATCTTTTTCGGGTTCACCGTCGAACATTCCGTTTTTGATGTATCTTTTCACTAATCGATCTTCAAGCGAATGATAGGAAATAACCGATAATCGTCCGTTTGGTTTCAGAATTTCGAGTGATTGTTCTAAAAATTCTTTTAAAACTTCGATTTCTTGATTCACTTCAATTCGAATTGCTTGATATATTTGTGCCAATATTTTATGGCTTTTATGAACGGGTAGAAATCTCGAGAGCACTATTTTTAGTTGCTCCGTATTTGTAATTGGCTGTATTTCTCTGGCTTCGATAATTACTTTTGCGATTGCAGATGCGTTAGAAAGTTCTCCATATTCCGAAAAAATTCGTTTCAATTCCAATTCTTCGTATTGATTTACAACTTTATTGGCATTGAGTTCGCTGTTTTGATTCATTCTCATGTCTAATTCGGCATCAAAACGAGTAGAAAAACCACGTTCTGGAACATCGAATTGATGAGACGAAACACCTAAATCACCCAAAATTCCATCTACATTTCTAACTCCATAAAACCGAAGAAACCTTTTTATGTATCTGAAATTTTCGTTTATAAGCGTGAAACGCTCATCGTCTAAAGCGTTTTCTAAAGCATCTAAATCTTGGTCAAAAGCAAATAATTTTCCGTTTGGCCCTAATCTGCTCAAAATTTCTCGAGAATGTCCGCCACCGCCAAAAGTTACATCAACGTATATTCCGTCTGGATTTATATCCAAACCATCGACAGATTCTTTTAGCAAAACTGGATTATGATATTCCATTTTCGTCGTCATTTACGTTACCCATCACTTCTTCAGCCAAGTCTGCAAAATCCAGAATCGATTCGTCAATTGCTTTTTCATATAAATCTTTGTCCCAAATTTCAATAATGTTCACAGCCGATGAAAGCACTAAATCTTTCGATAATTTCCCGAAAATAAGTAAATCCTTCGGCACCAATAAACGACCAAGATTATCAATTTCAACAATTTTTACGCCAGCGGTAAATCGACGAATGAAATCATTATTTTTCTTAATGAATTTGTTGAGTTTATTGATTTTTTGCATCATCAAATTCCACTCATTCATTGGATATAACTCTAAACACGGCTGAAAAACAGAACGCTTCAAAACAAAACCATCTTGCAAAGAAGATGCTAACTGCTTTTTAAGCGCAGCAGGAATCATCAACCTTCCTTTGGTGTCTATTTTGCATTCATATGATCCAACAATTGAGTTCAAAATTTTTTTATTAAATGAATAAAGCAAAAATATAAAATATTTTACCACAAATTACCACAAACTACCACTTTGTTAATAAGTTTCGATATTTTTGATTAAAATGTCTTAAATAAATGCCTTTCAGGGTATTAAAAAAAATTAACTTTCGTTTAATAATTGTTTATTACTTTCGAAAAAAAGCATTTGAAATTATATTTTTATTAAAAAACAGATTTGAAAATTCTAGTTTAGCAATAAAATTCTATCTTTGTGAAAATTGGAAAAACGAGTAAAATAAATGGAGGAATATTTTAGAAGAGGAAAAAAATATAATTATTTTGAAGCAGGAGAAGGTATGCCTATTGTAATTTTGCATGGTTTGATGGGTGGCTTGAGTAATTTTGAAAGTACTGCCATGCATTTTTCTAAACTTGGATACAAAGTTGTAATTCCTGAATTACCTTTATATACACAAAATCTATTAAAAACAAACGTTAAAGCATTTTCTAGATTTGTAAAGGATTTTATAACGTATAAAAAGTTCGATAGAGTTATTTTACTCGGAAATTCGCTTGGCGGACACATTGGATTATATCACACAAAAATGTATCCCGAAAAAGTTGCAGGACTTGTACTAACTGGTAGTTCAGGACTATACGAAAGTGCTATGGGCGATAGTTATCCCAAAAGAGGGGACTATGAATATATTAAAAATAAAGCCGAAGCCGTTTTTTATGATCCAAAAATAGCAACGAAAGAAATTGTTGATGAAATTTTTGCTTTAGTAAACGATAGAATAAAAGTAATTAAAACTCTAACTATTGCCAAAAGTGCTATTCGTCACAATATGGCGAAAGATTTACCAAAAATGCACATAAAAACCTGTTTGATTTGGGGGAAAAATGATACTGTTACACCACCAAGTGTTGCCGAAGAATTTCACAAACTGCTACCCAATTCGGATTTGTATTGGATTGATAAATGTGGTCATGCCGCTATGATGGAACATCCAAAGGAGTTTAATACGATTTTAGAACGTTGGTTAAAAGAAAATCATTTGTAAAATTAAATTGGAATAAAAGCATTATAAAATAAAATAGTTTTTTTAATTTAAATGAGACTGCTTCGTGCCTCACAATGACCAAAAATGAAAATTAATACCGCAGAATTCATCATCAGTAACTCCGAAGTCAGCAAATGTCCGCAAGATTTCTTGCCAGAATATGCTTTTATTGGTCGTTCGAATGTTGGAAAATCATCGCTAATCAACATGATAACAAATCATAAAAATTTAGCGAAAACTTCTGGAAGACCCGGAAAAACTCAATTGATAAATCATTTCAAGATAAATAACAATTGGTTTTTAGTAGATTTGCCAGGATACGGCTACGCTAAAGTTTCTAAAAAAACCAAACAAGTTTTTCAGGCATTTATTACGGATTATTTTGAAACTCGTGAACAATTAGTTTGCGCTTTTGTTCTGATTGACATTCGCCACGAAGCACAAAATATTGATGTTGAATTTATGAGTTACATGGGCGAAAGCGAAATTCCGTTTTGTATTGTTTTTACAAAAGCCGATAAAATCAGCAAAGTAAAAATAGATTCGCACATTGCTGCTTATAAAAAACAAATGTTTGCCAACAATTGGGCAGAAATGCCACACTATTTTGTAACATCCGCAACAGAACAAACAGGAAAAGAAGAACTTTTGAGGTATATTGCAGAAGTAAACGAAGATGTTTTTAAAAATCAGAATGAGTTTTAGATTTTTTTATTAATCAATCCCTAAATAAAATTACTGATTGTATCCAAATCGTTTTAACATATTGGCGTTACTTCGCCAATTTTTATTCACTTTTACGTAAAGTTCAAGGTAAATTTGTTTTCCGAAAAATTTTTCTAAATCAGTTCTTGATTCTATGCCTACTTTTTTTAGTGCAGTTCCTTTGTGACCAATTATAATTCCTTTTTGAGTTTCTCGTTCTACCATAATCAAAGATCGAATTCGAATAATAGCATCATCTTCAAAAAATTCTTCGGTAACAATTTCTACGGCATACGGAATTTCTTTGTTATAATTTAACAATATTTTTTCTCGAATAGTTTCGTTTACAAAAAAACGTTCGGGTTTATCCGTTAACTGATCTTTTGGATAATAGGCTGGATTTTCGGGCAAAAGTTTAATGATTCGATCAAAAACTTCGGGAACATTGAAATTTTTTAAAGCCGAAATTGGAAAAATTTCTGCATTCGGAACTTTCGATGTCCAAAATTTAACTTGCTCTTCCAAAACTTCTTGGTTCGAATTGTCAATTTTATTTAACAATAACAAAACTGGAATTTTAGCATAAATTATTTTATTAAAAAACGTTTCGTCTTTTAAATCTTGCTCTCCAATTTCGACCATATAAATCAGAATATCAGCATCTTCAAAAGCCGATTTCACGAAATTCATCATCGACTGTTGCATTTCGTATGCTGGTTTTATGATTCCTGGAGTATCGGAAAGTATCATCTGAAAATTTTCACCATTCACAATTCCAAGAATTCGATGCCTTGTAGTTTGTGCTTTCGAGGTGATAATCGATAATCGCTCACCAACAAAAGCATTCATTAAGGTTGATTTTCCAACGTTTGGATTTCCGATAATATTTACAAAACCTGACTTGTGTTCCATTTTAATACTTAATTATAATAATTGTTTCTTATAAATAAAAAAACTTTACATTAATTTTTCAATAATCATTTCTTCTGTAATTCCTTCAGCATCTGCTTTGTAATTTTTAATAATTCGATGTCTCAAAATACCAGTAGCAACCATTTTAACATCTTCAATATCGGGCGAAAATTTACCATTAAATGCAGCATTGGTTTTAGCGGCTAATATTAAACTCTGCGAGGCTCTCGGTCCTGCTCCCCAATCTAAATAATTTTTTACAAATTCGTTCGACAATGGGTTGTTTGGTCTTGTTTTGCTAACCAAAGTTACGGCATATTCTATAACGTTGTCTGCCACAGGAATTCTGCGAATCAAATCCTGAAAAACGATAATTTCTTGAGCCGAAAACAATGGGTTTACAGTTTGTCTCACGTCAGTAGTAGTAATTTTCACAACCTTAACTTCTTCCTGAAAACTTGGGTAATCTAGTTTTATGGCAAACATAAATCGGTCTAGTTGTGCTTCGGGCAAAGGATAAGTTCCTTCTTGCTCAATAGGGTTTTGAGTTGCTAAAACAAAGTAAGGCAAATCGAGTTTATAATTTTGGCCTGCAATAGTAACCGAACGTTCTTGCATGGCTTCTAAAAGTGCTGCTTGTGTTTTTGGTGGTGTTCTATTGATTTCATCTGCCAAGATTATATTAGAAAAAATGGGTCCTTTTATAAATTTAAAATGGCGATTTTCATCTAAAATTTCACTTCCTAAAATATCCGAAGGCATCAAATCGGGTGTGAATTGAATACGCTTGAAATTTAATCCCAATGCTTGAGCAATAGTGTTAACCATTAGTGTTTTGGCTAATCCTGGAACTCCAACCAAAAGTGCATGACCTCCAGAAAAAATACTCAACAAAATTTGATCTACAACTGTATCTTGTCCTACTATTATTTTTGATATTTCTTTTTTAAGTTCTAATTTTCTTTGAACTAAATTCTGAATTGCAGTTACGTCGGACATATTTTTATAATTATGAGTATGAATTTAAAAAATGTTATTAAACAAATTTTATTTTTTTAACCAATTATTTGTAAAAATACAATCTTTGTAATCCGAACCGATTTTTACAAATGTTTCTTTAATTTTTTCTTCTGTCCATTTTCCTATCGCTTTGATTTGTTTTTCTTTCAAAGCCAATTCTTTAATTTTTATATAATCTTTCGCATAATCCGCAGTATGTTCGTTGGCACGATTGGTAACCGTAATTATTTTATATTTTTTTACTCCTTTTTGGTCTTCATCCAATAGTGGCGTCGAAATTTCGTTATCTTTCAATGCAGAAACCTGACTATATATTGATGGATCCATTTTTGTTAACTCAAAATGAGTGTCTTGTGTTTTAGGATTCAACAATTGACCTCCGTTGGCACGAGTTTCTTTTTCGTCGGACATTGTTCTGGCTGCATCGGCAAAAGATATTTCTTTATCTATAATTCTTTTTCGAATCAATTCAATTTTATCTTTTGCCTCTTTTAATGAGGCTTCAGAAACTTTTGGGGATAATAATATGTGACGTAGTTCTACATCTTGGCCTCTTATTTTTTCTACCATTATAATATGATATCCATATTCTGTTTCGAAGGGTTCAGAAATTTCTCCTTCTGCTAATGAGAATGCGACATCTTTAAATTGTTTTACAAATGGTGTTTTTCTGTTCATTTTATAAAAACCTCCGTTAGATCTTGTTCCCGGATCTTCGGTGTACAAAACTGCTTTTGTTGCAAAACTAGCACCATCTTGGACTTCTTTCTTGAAACCTTTGAGTCGATCTATTACTTTTTGTTTTTCTTCTTCTGTTACTTTTGGAGCAACCAAAATTTGTGCTATATCCATTTCTGCACCAAAAACGGGTTTATCTGTTGCTGGAATTTTACTAAAAAAATTTCTAACTTCTTCGGGAGTAATTTCTACGGCATCTACAATCTTTTTCTGCATTTCTGATGTTAATTTATTTTCTTTCAGAATATCAAAAAAATAGGCTTTAAAATCCTCTTCATTATCTTTTTTATAATATTTTAAAACTTTTTCTAAAGAACCTACTTGCTCAATCATATAACTCATTCGGTCTTGCATCATACTTTTAATTTCCGAATCAGAAACTACAATACTATCTTGTATTGCTTGGTGCGCATAGAGTTTGTCTTCTAATAGTTTACCTAGCATTTGGCATCTTGTAATGTCTTTTATGGAGTTTCCTTGGCTAGTAATTTCTATAAATCCTTTGTCAATGTCCGAATCTAAAATAATATAATCACCAACATTAGCAACAATTCCATCTATTTTTTGTTGTGAAACTAAAGTTGGTGGAACTACTGTTTTTACAGAATCTTTTTCCTTTATTATTTCTTGTGCGCTACTAGATATTGTTGCAAATAGAAAAAGGCAAATTGATAGAAAAAAACTATTTTTATTGTATTTCATGATTTTATTTATGTTGAATTTCATTTTTGATTTTTTCGAAAACATCTTGATTAATGATAACTTTAAACTCTTTTTTGAGATTGTTTACCCAATTTTCTTCTAAATATTGCTGATAGTCGTTTATTACTTTTCCTTTACATTCCGATAATTCTTTAGTTCCAACCGGAATTACTTTAGAAATATTAGATACAAAACTATATTCGCCATCTTTTGTAATTTCCGAAACTCCAGTTTGTTGTTTTGTGTCTTTTGGAATTGATGTGCTTCCGTCTTCGTAAATTCCGTTCACTATCATTACATCCACATGTTCTTTTGTGTTTAGTAAATCTTTAATTTCTTGCGGAGTTTTATTTTCTTGTAATAATTTTTTTGCTTTTAAAATAACTTCTGATTTTGCAGATGAGGCAACCGTAATGTCCAAACGGGTTTTCCATTGGTATTTTTGCTTGTTCAATTCATAGAACTTATTTAAACCAATAGTATCATTTTTGGATTTATCCCAAATTTCTTTCTCCATTAAATCAAACAACAATAAACCATCTCGGTACTCGTCCATGACGTTAGCAAATTCTGGAAATTCTTTTTCAAGATGCTCATCGTAATACGATACGAGTTTTTCTTCTTCGAAATTTTGATATAACTTATCAACCAATTTAGTAATTGGTTTTAGTTTTGTATCGTTGCTTTCTTGAATTTTAAGATAATTCAAAAATTCATCACCATTTATTTTTTTATCTCCAATAGAAATTAAATTTTCTGTGTACGGTTTTATGTCCGCAGGGAGTTCCCATTTTTTATCATAATAAGTATCTGTAATTACTTTTTGAATTTTCTCGTAGAGTTTTTTATTTTTTGTAATATCATATTTTTTATGTAATTTTTCATTCAATGAAGTTGTAATAAGTTTAGAACGATCATCTTTTAGAATTTTCTCTTCTAAATCTGATTTTACTTCCGCCAAAGATTTTACAGGAAATTTATCTATTAATTTTACAATATGCCAGCCAAACTGACTCTGAAACGGTTCGGAAATAGGCTTGTCTTTTGTTAATGAAAAAGCAGTATTTTCGAATTCTTCCGAACTCAATTGACCAGAACCAAAGCGATTTAAAACGCCTCCTTTTGAACCAGATGCTTTGTCTTCTGAATATAATTTCGCCAAAGATTCAAAACTTTCGCCTTGTTGGATTTTTTTATAAATATCTTGGATTGTATTTGCTGCTTTATCCGAATCTTCTTTGGAGTTTCCAGTAGGTTTATTTATCATAATGTGAGCAACAGAAACCTCTCCTCTGTTGTCACGAACGTCATCAACTTTGATGATATGAAAACCAAAGCGTGTTCTTATGATTCTGGAAATTTTGCCTTTTTCGGTTTTATAAGCGGCTGATTCAAAAGGATATACCATTCTTAATACCGAAAAATAACCCAAACTTCCTTTGTTGTCTTTTGCAGATGGATCTTGAGAAAATTGTGTTGCCAATGTTCCAAAATCCTCTCCTTTGTTTGCTTTTTCCAGAATCTCTTTTGTTTGATTATACGCTTTCAATGAATCTGCAGTCGCAGCATTTTCATCACAAAGTATCAAAATGTGAGATGCTTTAATTTCTTTCAAAGAACGATCATAAGCCTCTTTTACCAATATATCCGATATTTTAGAGTCTGTGAAGTACGATTTTGCTAACTGCGTTCTATATCCTTTGAGTTCAGTTTTATACTTATCTGCATTTTGTAAACCAAGCGCATTTGCTTTGTTTACTTTTAGTTTGTATCCTACAAAAAGTTCTAGATATTGATTCAAATCTTTTTGAGATTCGTCTTTTACTAAATCGAGGTTTTTGTTGTAAACCCTTTTGAATTCATCCTTATAATATGGTTTTCCATCAATGGTAAACAAAATATCTTTTTTGTTTTGAGCAAAACTCATCAGGTTCAAACCTATTAACAATCCTAATAACCAATTTTTCATATCTAGAAAACTATAAAAATTAATACATTACAAAAAACATTTTTTTAAATGCAACTTTAACGATTGACAAAAATAACAATTCGATTGCATTAAACAAGTAACGTCATTACTATTAACAAAAAATTATTAACGCATAATTTGTTTATTATTTGGAGGTTGAGTTTTAATTTCTAATTTTTAATTTTTAATTGTTTTATAAATAGTATTTTTGCAGTTCATTTTATACAAATTATGAGTTTTTTAGAAGAAATAAATCGCAGACGTACTTTCGGAATCATATCACATCCCGATGCTGGAAAAACAACTTTAACCGAGAAATTATTACTTTTTGGAGGTGCAATTCAAGAGGCTGGAGCCGTAAAAAACAATAAAATTAAAAAAGGAGCCACTTCGGATTTTATGGAAATCGAGCGGCAACGTGGAATTTCGGTTTCGACATCCGTTTTGGCATTTAATTATAAAGAAAAAAAAATAAATATCCTCGACACACCAGGGCACAAAGATTTTGCCGAAGATACTTTTCGAACGCTAACTGCCGTAGATAGTGTGATTGTAGTTATTGACGTTGCAAAAGGTGTCGAGGAACAAACCGAAAAATTAGTCGCTGTTTGTAGAATGCGTAAAATTCCGATTTTGGTTTTTATAAATAAATTAGATCGCGAAGGAAAAGATGCTTTTGATTTGATGGACGAAGTAGAACAAAAACTTGGTTTACATGTCACTCCAATGAGTTTCCCAATTGGAATGGGTTACGATTTTAAAGGAATTTATAATATTTGGGAGAAAAACATTAATCTTTTTAGCAGCGATAGTAGAAAAAACATTGATGATGTTGTAGCAATTTCTGATGTTCAAAGCCCAGAACTCGAAAGAATTATTGGTCAAAAACCAGCAGATGAACTTCGAGAAAATCTAGAATTAATTACCGAAGTGTATCCAAAATTTGACCATCAAGATTATTTAGACGGAAAATTGCAACCTGTATTTTTTGGTTCTGCATTAAATAATTTTGGAGTTCGTGAACTGCTCGATTGTTTTGTGGATATTGCGCCATCGCCAAGACCAAAAGAATCCGAGACGAGAGAGATTGACCCAAAAGAAGAAAAAATGACTGGCTTTGTTTTCAAGATTCATGCAAATATGGATCCAAAACACCGAGACCGATTGGCTTTTATAAAAATTGTTTCGGGAACTTTCGAAAGAAATAAACCTTATTTTCATGTTCGTCAGAAGAAAAATCTAAAATTTTCGAGTCCAAATGCTTTTTTTGCTGAAAGAAAAGAAATTGTCGATATTTCTTATCCTGGCGATATTGTAGGTTTGCATGACACCGGAAATTTTAAAATTGGAGACACATTAACCGAAGGAGAAATTACAAGTTTTAAAGGAATTCCGAGTTTTTCGCCAGAGCATTTTAGATATATCAATAATGCAGATCCGATGAAAGCCAAGCAATTAGATAAAGGAATTGATCAATTAATGGACGAAGGAGTTGCACAATTGTTCACTCTAGAAATGAATAATCGAAAAATTATCGGAACCGTTGGGGCGCTTCAATACGAGGTAATTCAGTACAGATTAGAGCACGAATATGGAGCAAAATGTTCCTATGAAAATTTTCCTGTTCACAAAGCATGTTGGGTAAAACCAAATGATGTTAAAAGCGAAGAATTTAAAGAATTTCGTCGAATCAAACAAAAATTCTTGGCGCATGACAAATATGGTCAATTAGTATTTTTAGCAGATTCTGATTTTACAATTCAAATGACACAAAACAAATATCCAAATGTAAAATTGTTTTTCACATCAGAATTTGAGTAAAATTAAAGTCTGCTGCACCTCAATTATTAAACAAAACATCTAATTAATTAAGTTAGTTTTTTACTTAAATAATTTAGATTATTCTTGCATTAAAAACTCCCAAATTCAAAACTTAGTTCGAATTTGGGAGTAAATATTTAAGAAGATTATCTAACTAAGATTCTCTTGGAGGCCTTGGCAATAAAGCTTTTCTAGAAACTTTTTCTTTACGAGTTTTAGGATCTAAACCTAAATATTTAATCATAAATACGTCGCCCATATTAACAACATCGGAAACATTCTCTGTCCTTTCCCATGCCAATTCAGAAACGTGTAACAAAACTTCGTTTCCTGGAACTGCGGTATATTCTACAACTGCACCAAAATCTAGCATTTTGATTACTTTTACTTCATAAGCTTCGCCTATTTGAGGTTTGAAAGTTATAGATTCAATTTTCGCCAATACAGCTGCGATTCCAGCAGGATCAGTTCCAAGAATTTCCACAATTCCCATGTCGTTTTCTTCGTTAATAACAATTGTACAACCTGTTGCTTTTTGCAATTCTTGAATCACTTTTCCACCAGGTCCAATTAAGGCACCAATGAAGTTTCCAGGAATTGTACGCATCAATATTTTTGGAGCATAAGCTTTTACATCTGCTTTTGGAGCCGCTAAAGTTTCGTTTAAAATATTCAAAATATGTAAACGTCCATCACGAGCTTGCGCTAATGCTGCTTCCATGATTTCGTATTTCAATCCGTCAATTTTGATGTCCATCTGGCAAGCGGTGATTCCTTCTGAAGTTCCAGTTACCTTGAAATCCATATCTCCTAAATGATCTTC
The DNA here is from genome assembly GCA_043738745.1 of Bacteroidota bacterium. GTDB lineage: Bacteria > Bacteroidota > Bacteroidia > Flavobacteriales > Flavobacteriaceae > Flavobacterium. The sequence goes on along the minus strand of JAYUFL010000010.1, from coordinate 4,469 downwards.
ATCACCTAAAATATCAGATAAAACTGCGTAACGATCACCATCAGTAATCAATCCCATTGCAATTCCAGAAACTGGTCTAATCATTTGAATACCAGCGTCCATCAACGATAATGTTCCAGCACAAACCGTAGCCATAGAAGAAGAACCGTTTGATTCTAAAACTTCCGAAACAACACGAATTGTATAAGGACAATCAGCAGGAATCATATTTTTCAAGGCTCTTTGTGCCAAGTTTCCGTGACCCACTTCACGACGAGAAGTTCCTCTTAATGGTCTTGCTTCTCCTGTTGAAAATGGTGGAAAATTATAATGTAAATAGAATTTTTCTTCTCCTTGTTCAGATGGTGAATCAATTTGGTTGGCTTCTCTAGAAGTTCCCAAAGTCGCTGTTGCTAAGGCTTGAGTTTCTCCACGTGTGAACAATGCAGACCCGTGAACCGATGGCAAATAATCTACTTCACACCAAATTGGTCTGATTTCGGTAGTTTTTCTTCCGTCAAGACGAGTTCCTAAATCTAAAGTTACGTTACGAACGGCTTCTTTGTTTACTTTGTAGAAATATTTAGAAACCAAATCGCCATCAACCGCCAATTCTTCTTCTGTGAATAATGCTTTTACTTCTTCTTTGATTTCTGCAAATGCAGCCGAACGTTCTTGTTTTGCAGAACCTTTGCTTGCAACTGCATAAATTTTATCATAAGCAGCAGCTTTTACTTTAGCATGAATACTTTCGTCTGATTTTTCTTGATCGTAAGTACGAACTTCTTTTTTACCAAAAGCATTTGCCAATCTTTCTTGAGCAGCAATTTGTACTTTAATATGTTCGTGAGCAAATTTAATTGCTTCTACCATTTCTTTTTCCGAAATTTCTTTCATTTCTCCTTCTACCATAGCGATAGAATCTGTCGAAGCACCAATCATCATGTCAATATCAGATAATTCTAATTGTGCACGACTTGGATTGATGATAAATTTACCGTCAATTCTTCCAACTCTTGCTTCTGAAATTAACGTTTCAAATGGAATGTCAGACAATGCAAGTGCTGCCGAAGCGGCTAATCCTGCAAGTGCATCTGGCATAACCTCTTCGTCATGAGACATTAATTGAATCATAACTTGCACTTCTGCGTGATAATCACTTGGGAAAAGCGGACGCAAAACACGGTCAACCAATCTCATTGTTAATACTTCGTTGTCGCTTGGACGTGCTTCTCTTTTGAAGAAACCACCCGGAAAACGACCTGCTGCAGCAAATTTTTCACGATAATCTACCGTTAACGGCAAGAAATCGATACCTGGTGTTGCTTTTCTTGATGATACTACTGTTCCTAAAATAACAGTTTTACCAATTCTTACTACTACAGATCCGTCGGCTTGTTTTGCCAATCGACCTGTCTCGATTGTGATGTTTCTTCCATCACCTAAATCGATGTTTTCTACAAATAATTGTGGAATCATAATTTTTCCTTTTTAATTTTTTACATTGGTTTTTTGCCTGTCAGCAAATAGTTGTGTTGTAGTTGTTGTGTTCCAATGAAAAACCAAACTTTTTTTAATACAAAACCTATAAGATTTTTACGACCTTATAGGTTTATTTTGAAATTAAAAAGGAGGCACTTGCGCACCTCCTTTTTATATGGATTATTTTCTAATACCCAATTCTTTGATAATCTCACGGTAACGATTGATTTCTGTTTTCTTTAAGTAATCCAACAATGATCTTCTTTTACCTACTAACAAAACTAGTGAGCGTTCTGTGTTGTAATCGTGACGATTTTTTTTAAGGTGTTCTGTCAAGTGCGAAATTCTGAATGTGAATAATGCGATTTGAGATTCAGATTTACCTGTGTTTTCTGCTTTTCCTCCGTGTTTTGCGAAAATTTCCGCTTTTACTTCTTTAGTTAAGTACATTTTAATATCTTTTAAATGATTATGATGTATGAGTACGTTTTTCGTATTCGAGTGCAAAAGTAGGAATTAATTTTGGATTTTGAATTATGAATTTCGAATTATTTTAATTTTATAAATTTTTGCCAAAAAAGTAGTTAGGGAAGACTCTTTTAACAAGTAACAGTCAGAAAACAAGAACTTATTAAAATTGACTTTTTCATGTTAATTGGCATTAAAAACATCCATTGCTGGTAATGCATTGTTATTAAAATCCCACAAAGATTGATTTTCCCAACTTGAACCATTTGTAGATGTTGGCCCACGAAAAGCAACCCATTCTGCTTCCCAATAGCAAAAACCAATTCCTTTGGTCGTTTGTTTTATGACATTTTTTAATGCTAATAAATAGTCTTTTTGACCGTCGTTTGTTGCAGGATAATCCGGAATTATTTGACTTGATAAACCAAGTATATTATTGGTATAATCGTTATAACTTAAAGTAAATGGATAAGCAGTTTCGGCAATAACTACTTTTTTGTTGAAAGTTTGACTTAACGTATTGATTGTCGTAGTAACATCAGCCAAAACTTTTCCGTGCCAAATCGGGTAAAAAGACAACCCTATATAATCATAATCTATGGTTTTTACTTTATCGAAAAAATAACTTGCACCCGTATTTCCGCCAGAATTAATTCCTGCGTAATGCAACATAATTTTTGTAGTTGGAGAAAGTGCTCTAATTGTTGAAGTTGCACTTTGCACCAACTGAAGATATTGCGATTCGTTGGTTGATAATTTGCCGTCTGGCCAAATCATTCCGTCGTTGGTTTCGTTTCCTATTTGAATAATATCTGGGTGAATTTCGTTAATTACCGTTGTTGTGTAGGAAGCCACGGCTGTTTTTAAATCGGCAAACGATAAACTTTGCCAAGCAATAGGTTTGGTCTGGTTTGCTGGATCTGCCCAAGTATCGGAATAATGTACGGATAACCAAACTTTCATGCCTAAATTTTTTGCTCGTAGTGACAAAGCCTTAACTTCTGCAAGACCCGAATGTACATCCGACGGATCTTTCCACAAACGAATTCTTATGGTGTTACAACCCGCATTTTTGAGCGTTGTAAGTGCGTTTTCGGCAACGCCATTGTGTTTGTAAATGGTTCCTTCACTCTCTATTAATGGCAAATACGAAACATCTGCTGCGCGAATAAAATCATCGGTTGTTACAACTGGAACTGGGCTTGGCGTTGGATTGTCATTATTGGAAGAGCAAGAAATTAATTGCAAGGTTAATGACAATAACATTGTTAATTTTAAAATGTTTTTTATCTTTTTCATGATTAATATATTTCAAATTTGTAAATCGTTTCAATGTAATAAATTCCATTTTTTATTAATTTCTAAAATAATTTACTTACCTGCTCATTTACGAATTCTAAAAATCTTTCATCTTCTTCAGTAAATGGATTCAAAACGTTTGAGTCAATATCAATTTGCCCAATATTTTTTCCGTCAACAAAAAGGGGTACTACAATTTCCGATTTTACAGTGAAACTACATGCAATATAATTATCTTGAGCAGCCACATCCGGCACTACAAAATTGGTATTAGAAATTGCTACTTGCCCGCAAATTCCTTTACCAAAAGGAATTACAGTATGATCAGTCGGTGCGCCAACGTATGGGCCAAGATGCAAAGTTTGGTTTTCGTGATTGGCAAAATAGAATCCAACCCAGGTGTAGTATTTTATATTTTTCTCTAAAAGTTCACAAACCTTATATAGTTTTTCATCTCTAGAAAGTAATGTATTTATAATTATTTTAGTTATTTGCGGTTGTAATTCTTGAAAAGTCATGTTATATTTTTTTATTTCTGCAAAAGTATTTAATTAGTTTTACTTTAAATTATATAAATTTGTTAAAAATATTTCATTGGAGAATTATCTAATAAAATTCAAACCTTTTTTGCTTTTTTTAGGCAAATTTTTATTAACTTATATCAGTCTGACTTTTTTATATCAATTGTATTTATATCAATTCGATGCAAATAGATTTGAAGTTGATAGTTTTTCGCATTTGGTTGCTAATCAATCTAAAACCGTATTGGAATGGTTTGGATATTTAGTAGAATTAAAACCAAATTCATCAGAATCTTCTATTTTGGTCTTTGTTAATACTATTTCCTTAATTAGAATAATCGAAGGTTGTAATGCGGTTAGCGTTATGATTTTATTTGCATCATTTGTTATTGCTTTTAATGGAGATTTTTTTAAAACAATTCTTTTTATTGTAACAGGAATAGTCTCAATTCATATTTTAAATATTATAAGAATCACGTTTTTAACTATTGAAATTATAAAATATCCAGAATATCAATCGTTATTTCACGACATTATTTTTCCTATGATTATATATGGATTTGTATTTTTTTTGTGGGTTATTTGGGTTAATAAATTTTCGAAATATGCTGAAAAATAAAATTTTAGTACTTAAGATTACAATTTTAATTCTAATCTTGATTTGTATTCGCTTGCTAGAAAATCAATTATTTTATGATCCTTTTTTGAATTACTATAAAT
>JAYUFL010000009.1:0-43967 GCA_043738745.1 Bacteroidota bacterium | reverse complement strand
CTTGAAGGTTTTGCATTTCTTTTTTTGCATTTTCAGCAGATAGTAATGCATTTTTTATTCCTTCTTCACGTTCGTTTACTGAATTAAGAATTGGTTTCCACGCAAATTTTCTCAAAAGAATTATTAATCCTACGAAAATTATTAATTCCCAAAAAAACAATCCAAATCCGAAGTCTTCCCACAATTTTTCCATCTTAATTTATGTATAAAGTGTAATATGTATTGTAATAATTTTATTTTAAAAATAGAAACAAAAACTGCAACCAACCGTTACAGTTTTTGTTAAGTTTGATTTAGTTTACTGCAAACAATGCTGCAAAACCAATTCCTTCGATAAGCGCAGCTGCAATAAGCATTGCTGTTTGGATTTTCCCTGAAGCGTCTGGCTGACGAGCGATAGCGTCCATTGCTGAACCACCAATTCTACCAATACCGATACCTGCTCCAATAACTACTAATCCTGCTCCGATGAGGTGAAGATTTCCTTCCATAATGTATATATATTTAATTAAACATTCTTTTTTGACTTTAGATATAAGGTTTCAGATTATACAAAATCTGAAAATTTTAAATCTAAATTTTAAACATGCGCTTCTTCGTGTCCGTGTTCTTCTACCGCCGAACCAAAATATAAAGCGGCTAACATTGTGAAAATATAGGCTTGCAATGCAGCAACTAATATTTCTATAATTGAAATTACAAATGTTAATGTTAGCGAAAAAGCACCCATTCCAATACTTTTAGAGATAAAAATTAAAGCAAGCAAACTCATAACAACAATGTGACCAGCAATCATATTAGCATAAAGACGAATCATTAATGCGAATGGTTTGATGAATATTCCTAATAACTCTATTGGAGCCAAAATAATTTTCATAGGCAAAGGAACACCTGGCATCCAGAAAATGTGTCCCCAATAATTTTTATTTGCTGTAAGAGTCGTTATGATGAATGTAATAATTCCTAAAGCAGCGGTAATTGCAATATTTCCTGTAACATTTATTCCTAGTGGGGTTAGTCCAAAAATGTTCAAAAACCAAACAAAGAAAAATATTGTTAGTAAAAAACTCATGTAACGCTTGTAATGTTTTTCGCCAATGTTTGGAATGGCTATTTCGTCACGAACATATAAAACAATTGGTTCGAAAAAACGTCCAGCACCAGAAGCGATACTTCCATTTTTAGAATATGATTTTGCTAAACCTGAAAATAAGAAAAACATTAAAAATGCGACAATAATCATTGTAAAAACTCCTTTTGTGATAGAGAAATCTAAAACTTGTGGTAATGTGTTATTAGCCATAGAACCAGCCGCATCTGTTTTATAAATTTTTTCGTTGTGACCTAATTTATAAAAATTACCGTTAGATTCTGCAATCGATTCGCCATGATTGAATTTAGATGATGAAAAAAACTGAATTCCATTATCCCAAAGAATTATTGGTAATGGAAAACCATAATATTTTCCTGCTGCTTCATCTTCAAATAATGAAAACTCGTGACTATCAAGAACGTGATGTGCTTTTTTCTCATTAATTTTTTCTTTTAGAATTTCTTCCTCGGATAAAACTTTAGTTTCAACGTTATTTAATTCGGATTTTACAGGCAAAGTATTTGCTGAATTAGCAAAACTTAATGTAGAAAAACCAGCAAAAAACAGTACTATTATATATAAGAGTGATTTGTTTGAAAACACCATATTTTTATTGTCTTAAATATTAACTTTCTAAAATTTGGTGCAAAGGTACATTTTTTCTTAATATTCAAAACTATAAATAAATAAAAATATTTGTAATGGGATAAATTTTAAGATTCATGGTTTTGTAACATCCAAAAAAAGAAATGATTTTGTTACTTTCATTAGTATTCGACCCTACAAAAACGAGTTATTAACACAAATGGCTTGTGGCGTATGTGAAACATTGTTTTTTAGAGATATCTTGTTTGAAAATTTGTTAATAAGTTTTTTTTTATTACTTTTATTCATAATTAAATAATTATAAAAATGTTTTGGTTATAAATCACATGAAAAAAACAATACTCTTTGCTATACTAATTTTTCTGAATTTCAATCTCAATTCGCAATGTTTCCAACAACAATCTGCTGGAGGAGCACATTCTGAACTGATAAAAAACGACGGAACACTTTGGTCCGTAGGCAGAAACAATTCTGGTCAACTCGGAAACACCACTTGGGTTAACTCTACTACATTAAATCAAATTGGCATTTCTGTAAACTGGGCTAGTATTTCATCAGGGAATGCTCATACAGTTGCACTAAAAAAAGATGGAACTTTATGGACTTGGGGCAGAAATTTGGTTGGTCAACTTGGTGACGGAACCGTTGTGAATGAAAATATTCCGATTCAAATTGGAATTGCTACCGATTGGGCTAAAATTTCTGCAGGCGACGAATACACAATAGCCATAAAAACAAACGGAACACTTTGGGGATGCGGCGAAAATGGAAATGGTCAACTTGGAGATAATACAATTACATCAAAAAGTATCCCTACTCAAATTGGTCTAGACACTGATTGGTTATCTGTTTCCGCTGGTACAGATCATACTGTTGCGATTAAAACTGATGGATCATTATGGATTTGGGGATTAAACTCTAAAGGTCAACTTGGCGATGGAACTAATGTTTCCAGACTTTCCCCAATGCGCGTAGGCTTGGATAACGATTGGAAAAAAGCAGTTGCTGGTCTATCGCATACAGTGGCTTTAAAGCAAAACGGAACTTTATGGATTTGGGGCTACAATTTTTTTGGACAATTAGGTGATGGTACACTTGTCGATAAAAATTATCCTGTTCAGGTTGGAACAGGTTCGGATTGGCTCGAAATTTCTAAAGGTCATCAGCATACCGTGGCTATAAAAACAAACAATACGCTTTGGTCTTGGGGAGGAAACGTTTCGGGGCAACTTGGAGACGGCACACTTATAAATAAAAACATTCCGACACAAATTGGCACCTCAACTAATTGGCTTAGTGTTTCTTCAAAAGTTTTTCATAATATTGCTATTAAAACCGATGGTTCATTGTATACATGGGGTTCCGATTCGTATGGGCAGTTGGCAAATGGCATGGTAACAGCCTCTGTAAATAATCCTTTTGGTGTAAGTTGTCCAACATCTATCTTGAGTGTAGATAAAAATAAAAGTTACGATTCAATAGAGATTTATCCAAATCCTGCATCAAATATTCTTAATGTAAAACCGCCTGAAAATGAGAGTTTAAATAAAATTTCAATAATTGACATGTTTGGAAAAATTATTTTAACTCAAACTCAAAACATTTCTGAAATTAATATTCAAAATCTTTCGAATGGAATTTATATTATTCAGGGATTTAGCGAAGAAAAATCGTTTCAGAACAAGTTTGTAAAAAACTAAATTTTATAGTTTTTTGTTCAACAATCGAATTACAAAATAAGTTTCGATAGCCAAAAATACACAAAAGAGTATTAGGAAATCTATTTTTTCTAGTTTACTAATTTCGTTTGGTATATTTAGAATTGGTCGAACCAACAAGTAACACAAAACAGTTTTAATTGAACTTGAGACCATAAAAGACATGCCTACATTGTCTAAGTTTTTTTCTGAAATTCGTATCGAAATTATAAAAATAACCAAGGAACAAAAAATAAAAAACGGATACAAAATTTCCAAAGAATGCTGAAAATCGGTTTCAATACCATTCAAATTAAATGTAAAAAATATCAATTTATGAAGAATATATAAAAACACACCAACAAATAGTAACGAAAAAATTGGTTTGTAGTTTTTAAAATCCATTAAGAAAAAAATTGTTATTCGTTTTGGTTGAGGTTTTTTACCTGCCGATTTACATTGTATAAAGACAAAAATACACCAACGATTGTTAATGTTTTATAGTAGAAAAATTTTTCGTTCGGATAGTTTGCATCGAGCCAAAAACCAAGTTTATTGAACAAAAAAATAATTACTCCCATTTGAAAAGGAATATTAATTAAAACCAGACATTTATTAGGATTGTTTTTCTTCGGGCTTTGGTTTTCGGTTATCATTCGAATTATTTTTCGGTTTGGACTCCATTATACAAGTTGCATCAAAATAAGCATTTGGTTCTACAGATAGTTTTTCGCAAAAAACCTGCCCTTTTATAATAGCGGTTGACTTTAGGTTTAGTAATTCCGAAACTCGAATCTCTCCATCGAATTTACCCTCAATATCTGCATTCTTACATGTTATTTTTCCTATAACACTTCCTGCGGGACCAATTACAATTTTCCCTTCTGACTTGAAGTTACCCATCAATTGACCGTCTAATCTAAAATCGGCATGCGAAATTATATCTCCATTTATAATCGTTCCTTCTACAATTCGATTCGTTTTTCCGAGCAAATCGGTATAGTTTTTCGGTTTTTTATCAAACATAATTTTTTTATTTTCTTGGGCTAGGTTGGTTTTGCTGTTCTTCTTTTAATTTAACTGCAGGTTCTGGGGAAAACCCTGGCGGATTGATTGATTGTTGATTGTTTTCTATAACCTCTTGAGGTTTTTTATCAACTTTTGGTTCAATTACTTTTTCTGTTACAAAAGGTTTTATTGCAACAGGAATCGCTACTTTTTTTGGATCCAAAAGATATTCTTCTAAATTCTTTTTTATTTGCACAATTCTATAATTATCGCTAGAAATTATGATTGCGGTTTGTTCGATTTTATAAATCTTATAATCTTTTAATATCGAATTAATTGCTTTTGCTTCGTCTTCACTCTGAACACCATGAATTACTAAAAAACTTTCATTAGAATTATACATATCGAGTGTTGATGACAACCTACTCGATATTTTTTCGCCAATAAATCTAGCGATTTTTTCTTGTAACGGTTTGAGTGTTCTGTCATCACCATTTTCTATTTTATAAATAATTTTCCAACTCAATGGTTTTTCTAAATTGAATTGTAACCCCTCCATTTCTGGGATATCTTTATTCAAAAATACTTCTGCTTGTTTACCTTCTGGACTATTTGGATAATTCAAAGAAACAAAATTTAATGCTTTTTTGTATGCGGATAACCCGTTAACTTTTCCGAGGACATTGGCTTTTAACAATTCGAATTTCGAAACTATCTCATCGCCATTAAATTGTTCGATTACTTTGTCTATTTCTGTTAATACTTGGTTGTAATTTCCAATATTGTATTGTTCGTACAAATTAAGATACGCAAGATTTGGAACTTCTTTAGAAGTGTTTATTTCGGTTTTATTCTGAAGTATTTGCGCATATCTCGAATATGGATATTTAGATATGATTAATTCTTTCATTGCTAAGGCTTTACTCGGATCTATAATTTCATAAATTTTAAATAAATTATACATCGTTGGAAGCACTAATCGCTCTTCTGGGTTTTTAGTCAAAAGGGTTTCGAGTTTGTTTTGCGCTAATTTATATTCATTAAATTTTTCTTTATAAATAGATCCTAGTTGAAAATAGGCAAAATTTCTATCTGTTTTTAACTTGTCAATTTCAGACTGTTTTTTTGGAAGTTTATTGATGTAGTATTTTGTAGTATATTTTTCGACTTCGTTTTTCTTGTTTTCTATATCCAAAGAGTCTGTGGCAAAGGACTTTGGAGAATTATTAATGTCGTTAGATGCCAAAACAGAAGTCCTCCAATTTTCTTTCAAAATTCGATCTCCCCAGTTTTTTCTGAATTCCAAACGTCCAAACGCAACCGTTGTTTGATTATAGAAATAGAAATTACTTTGAGAACCACTTGCATTCGAAGTTGAAAAATCTTTTGAATTTAAATTTTGATCTCTTGCTAAAGGCTGATCAGAAATCGAAGTGTTTCCAACAGAATTGATATTGTTGTTTTTTAAGTTTTGTGCCTTTTCTGCAAGTTTTGCTAAAACTTCATCTTGCTTTTTTAGTTTTGCAGTATAATTCTCAAAAAAAGCATTTCTACCCGAATCCGACATCGAGAGTAAATTTAAAACACTATCGTTTGCTTGAGCAATATTCTCGTATTTAATTACATCATCTAAATTTTCTCTTTTCTTTTTTATGGTGTTATACTCTCTTGTTTGTGTTTGTAATTTCACTAAAGTACTATCGTAGTATTTTCCTGCAACGCCATATTTTGCATCATAAAAATTTATATCCGCAATGTTTCTATAGTTAGATGCGTTGAGATAATTATCCGTTGAGTTTGTTCGTAACGATTTGTTGTAGTATTTTTTTGCTTGCTTTTTATTTTTGTTTTTATCGTAATACAAACCTAACTGATGATTTAAAACATCCAAAAAAGGTCTATTTTCTCTGTCTAGTAATAGTTTTTTGAAGTTTTCTATAAAAGTGGTTGTGTCGCCTTTTAAAGCGTCAAACTCATTTGCCTGTCTGGTTTTTGACTCAATTACATATTGACGAGGCGATTTTCTTTTCATGTCGATTACCGATTGAAATGCAGCAAAAGCACTATCTTTAGAATCTAATTTATCGTATAGTTGCCCAGTAATAAATCGATATCTCGCTTTTTCTTCGTTTTGTTTTGTATAGCGAATTGCTTTTTTTAATCTAAAAATCGCACTATCTTTCTGATTAGTTTTCAAGAAGGCTTGTGCCAAAATTGCATTTGCGTCTGCAAAAACTTGATTTTTTAATTTTATTTCGCTCAACAAAACGCTTAAATTTTTTATGGCAAGAGCGTCATTGTCTAATCTAATGTTTGTTTTTTCTCGCCAAACTTTTGCTTCATATATTTTGTCACTTTTTGGATATTTATACAAAATATAATTAAACGCCTCGAGCGCAGGAACAAAACGTTGGTCGTAGTAACGTGCTTTTCCAAGCAAAAGATGTGCTTCATCAATTTGTGGATTTCGCTCCGAACCATCAATATTCATTGATCGACGCTGAATGGCCTTGGTGGCTTTTTCTTCGGCTCTATCAAAATCTGCGTTTTTTGGTTTTGTGTCCGTTCCTTCTTGCTGTGTTTTTGTTTCTAAAAGAAGTTGCCGTTCCACAGGAAGAATGTCCAAATAGTTGTCTTTGTATTGTGCTTTTAGACTCATAATACCTTTATTTAAAGCAATACCACCATTATACAAAACATTGTATTCGGTGTTGAGTGCCTGAAAATTTCGATTTGCAAAATTATCTTTTTTTGTAGAACATGCTAATGATGTTAGCAATAGTGCAAAAAAGAGTATATGTTTTTTATACTTTTTCAATGTAAAACGTTTTAATCTTTAACTTCAAAATATGAAAGTTAGTATAATGACTTGTAAAAATACATTTATTTTTATGATTTGAAAAATTAAACCAATGTTTTTGCAGTTAATATAAAATAGTTAGTATTAGAATTAAACTGAAAATTTTTAACTTTTGTAGAAAAAAGCAAATAATTAGCATTCTAGACAACTAATAGAATGTAAAAAAAAGAGACTAATCTAGTAGAAAAGTCTCTTTTATAATTTATTAAGAAAAAATTATGCTTCGAACGGAAGTATAGAAACATACGATTTGTTTTCTCCTTTTTTCTGGAACTTCACAACTCCATCAACTCTAGCATGTAAAGTATGATCTTTACCCATGTAAACGTTTTCTCCTGGATTATGTTTAGAACCTCTTTGTCTTACGATAATGTTTCCAGCAATTGCAGCTTGTCCACCATATATCTTCACGCCTAAACGTTTTGATTCTGATTCTCTACCATTTTTGGAACTACCGACACCTTTCTTGTGAGCCATGACGTATAAGTTTTATTTGTTAATATTAATTAAACTGCTTTTCCGCCGTTTAATTCGTCCTGTAATTTTTTTAATTCATCCATTTTACCATCGGCAGCCAATTGTGATTGTTGTGCCCAAGTTGTTGGATCTAAATGTTGTACTTTAGAAGCCGATGCATCCAAAATTGCTTTAACTGATTCAGAAGATGCTTTGGCTAATTTAGAAAAAGTATCAATTCCAGCATCAATTAACGCTTCAGCTGCTTTTGGTCCAATTCCTTCAATAATTTTCAAATCGTCTCCTTTTTTAGATACTTTAGGCGATTTTACTTCGGCAACTTTCTCAGTTTTAATTTCTGCTTTTGGAGCTACTTTCTTAGCTCCAGTTGCAGTAATACCTTCAATTACAATTTGAGTAAGATACTGTCTGTGACCATTTCTTTTTTTGTAACCTTTTCTTCTTTTCTTTTTGAAAATAATTACTTTATCTCCTTTTAAGTGTTGTAACACTTTGGCTTCTACCGAAGCACCTTCTATAGCTGGGGCGCCTAAAGTGATTGCTCCATTATCGTCTAACAAAAGAACTTTGTCGAAAGAAACCTTCGAACCTTCTTCGTTAGTCAACCTGTGAACATAAACCTTTAAGTCTTTGCTAACTTTGAACTGTTGCCCTGCTATCTCTACGATTGCATACATAACAAATTGTTTTTATTAATTTTTAAGTTTGCAAATATACAATTAATAATCTTTCCTGCAACTTCTTAACATAAAAATGTTTACAACCTAAACATATTTAGGTTTATAGTCTTTTGTAGGTTATTGTTTTTAAATCTTTTATTTTTGTTTGCTATGAGTTCAAAAAGTAACATTCCGTCTAAAATAATTATAAGTTATATAGTTCTGGCTTTGATGATTATTGTTGTAAGTTGTGTTTTATATTCTGAAAATAAAGTTTTTTCTAAAACTGAAAATAAAATCGCTCAAGAAAACACTAAAATACTGAAAGTAAGTAATTTGGTTTCGGATTTATACAAAACAGAAAGTTTAGCCCGAATTACTATTCAGACTAATTCACTAAAAGATTTTCAGAATTATTTAGTAGAAAACACAGAGTTAAAATTACAAATAGATTCATTAAAGTCGAACATCAGAAACAAATATCAAACTCAATTACTCGATAGTATTCAATTGCTTTTACTGCAAAAAACCTCGAATATTAAGCAATTAAAAATTATAAAAAATAAGCCTAAAAAAGAAATTGCGGTTAAGAATGCCATCCAAGATTTGACAAAAATGGAAAGTTCTTTGCGCAAACTTCAACTCGAAGATTTTGTAAAATATCCCGAAGCAATGGGCAAATATCAGCGTAATGTTCTAAAAAAATATGTTGCCTATCTCAATCAAAATATACCAGACGACAGTACAAATACAATGACCAAAAAAGCGTCGGATTCTATTTTATATGCTTCAAAAAAACTGTTGACTTCGGTAAAAATCGAAACATTTAGAATTAAAAAAGAGGCATCTTTCGAAGAAAAATTATTACTCGAAAATGAAATTTTGACTTCGGAACAACTTCGAAAAATTTTGAATATTATTGAAAAAGAAATTATTATAAACACATCGAAAAATAATTTAGAAAAAGAAAATTCACTTCAAAAAACGAATCAAATTATCTCGATTGCAGCAATTATAGGTTTGTTTTTGGCTTTATTCTTTTCGATTTTAATTATCAAAGATTTTTCGAAAACCGAATTATATAAAAAGCAACTCGAAATTGCGAATTCAAAAACCAATAAATTATTAAAAAACCGAGAACAACTGATTTCCACAGTTAGCCACGATTTGAAAACACCTTTGAATACCATTGTTGGTTTTACTGAACTTTTAGGTGGTTCAAAACTAGACGAAAAACAAAACTATTTCACAGAAAACATTAGAAATTCGTCTCAATATATCACACAATTGGTTCAGGATTTATTAGATTTTACGCAAATTGAAGCAGGAAAAATTGTGATTGAAAATGCTCCGTTTTCTTTGTCTAACCTAATTCAAGAAACGGCAACAAATATTCATTCTATTTATAGTCACAAACCTTTAGAATTGCTTATTCAAATAGATCCAAAACTAAAAACCAACATCAATGGCGATGCTTTTCGATTGAAACAAGTTTTGACAAATATCATCGGAAACGCCTTTAAATTTACTGAGAGAGGATTTGTAAAAATAGATGCTAAAATTGACAAATCAAAGCAAAAAATTAGTATCAGAATTGAAGATACAGGAATTGGTATTGAAGAAAAAAACCTAAATCTTGTTTTCGAAGAATTTATCCAAGCCAATGAAAACATTGAAAAAACATATGGTGGAACAGGTTTGGGATTGACTATTTCTAAAAAAATTATTGAAATTTTAAATGGATCTATAACGCTAAAAAGCGAATTTGGACGAGGAAGTGTTTTCGAGATTCTCTTGCCTTTAAATTTAGAAAAACAAATTTTGGAAATTCCAAAATTAGAAACAAAAAAACAATTAACAGTAGTTGTAATTGACGATGATTTGAGTTTATTGAACCTAACTTCCGAAATTTTGAAGTCTAATAATTATATTGTTCACGCTTTTTCTGATGCGAATTCGGCTTTAAATAAAATTAAAACAATTGTTTTTGATTTTATAATAACGGATATTCAAATGCCTGGAATTGACGGATTTGAATTTATAGAACAATTTATTAAATCTCAAGATTATAAAAACCAACCTGTTTTTGCTTTGACTGGTAGAACAGATTTAGATTTAGAAAGTTACAAAAAATCTGGATTTTCGAAAGTTATTTTTAAACCGTATTATCCTAAAAAACTTTTAGAAATAATTGATTTAGTCTTAAATTCAAACGAAATTATTCCTGAATTAGAAGAAGAAATGATCGAAAATAATTCAATCGAATTATACACTTTGGATTATTTAAAATTATTTTTCAACGAAGATGAAATGGCATTAAACGAAGTTTTATCAACTTTTATAACCACTACAAAATCAAATTTAGAGGATTTGAAAACTGCCATTTCGGATAAAAACGATTTTTGGATTCAACAAATTTCACATCGAATGTGTCCCATGTTCAAGCAAATTCGAGCAAATAATGTTATTGAGATTTTAGAAAAATTAGAAAAAAATACTTTTTCTAAAACCGATTTAGAAATTCAATTTCAAATGCTCCAAAAGAACATAAAAACAATTTTTAATCATTTAAAAAGCGAATTGAATTTAGTCTAAATTGTATAATTTTAGTTTATTATATAGAGTTTTACGAGTAATCTTCAATAATTTAGATGCTTCGGATTTATTATTGTCTGTTTTGTTAAGAGCGCTTATAATCGCGTTTTTTTCGTTTTCCATCAAAGATAAATCAGTAAAATCAGTACGATTTTCGATAATTTCGTTTGGTAATACAGACTTTTCAATCCAACTTCCTTGAGTCAATAACGTGGCTCTTTTAATACAATTTTGAAGTTCACGCAAATTTCCGCGCCAAGCGTAATGTTGAATAATCCCAATTACTTCTTTAGAAAAACCAATTATATTTTTATTTAATTGTTGGTTTGCTTTTTCAAGAAAAAAATGGGCAAAAAGCATCAAATCTTCATTTCTATCTCGTAATGCTGGCGATACAATCGAAAACTCATTAATTCGATGGAACAAATCCTCTCTAAAGTTTCCTTTACGGATAGATTCTTGCAAATCTTCGTTAGTGGCAGTAATTATCCGCACATCAACATCAACTTCTTTATTACTTCCAATAGGTTTAACCTTTCGTTCTTGCAAGGCTCTCAATAGTTGAATTTGATTTTCATAGGATAAATTTCCAATCTCATCTAAAAAAAGTGTTCCACCATTTGCTGCTTCAAAATAGCCAATCTTATCGTTTATGGCTCCCGTAAACGAACCTTTTTGATGTCCAAAAAACTCACTTGTTGCTAATTCTTTAGGAATTGCTCCACAATCAACGGCGATGAAACTATTGTTTTTTCTCGAACTTTTTTGATGAATTTTTTTAGCAATAACTTCTTTTCCTGTACCACTTTCGCCAATAATTAAAACCGAAATATCAGTTGGACTTACTAATTCTATATGTTCCAAAAGTTTTTTGGACACTTTCGAAATTCCTAAAACATATTCGGTTTCTGTATTTTGATTATTTTTAGAGGTTGTTGTTAAATTTTTTTCTTGGCTGTTTTCTAAAGCGTTTTTGATAACCAACAAAACTTCTTCGGGATTAAATGGCTTCGAAATATAATCTGCTGCTCCATTTTTTAAAGCCTTTACTGCAGTTGAAACGTCGGAATATCCGGTCATTAATAGCACAGGAATTTTTGCGTAATTTTTTTTAAATTCTAACAATAGATCGATTCCGCTATAGTCAGGCAGACGTAAATCAGTAATAATCAAATCGAATTGTTCTTTTAGAATTTTTTGTTTTGCATCTTTTCCAGAAAACGAAGTGGTTACAAGATAAGAGTTTTTTACAAGAAATTTTTCTAATAAATTGCAAAATGCGACATCATCTTCTATTATTAAAATTCGATACATCGGGGTTTTATATTTGTTATGTATAAAACGCTATAAATCGAATTTTCTTATAACAAAAAAGAGCAATCGTTAGGCAATTGCTCTTTTGTAACAAAATCATAAGTTCCCCAAACTTATTTTTTTAACCAATTACCATTAACATCTGTATAAACAGTAGTTTTTTGGTCATCAACGGCTAACTCGATTTTGTAATCTTTCTTTTCATTAACGTACGTTTTAGAAACGACAGCCGTTGGATAATCTGCTTTCAATGCTTTTTTAACAGCATCTGGAACTTCCTCCGATTTTACTTCAATAAATTTCTCTTGAACGGCAACCTTAACCGTTTTCTCTGTACTTTCCATTGTTGTTGCAGTTGCGGTTTGTGCGTGGCTAACAAAACTTACTAAAATTATACCTGCGGATAGAATTAACTTTTTCATGATATTTGTTTTTAATATTAATAATTTCTAAACAATATGAAATTATCATACCAATTGGTGAAAATTATAGTAAAACATTAAAAATCAAAACTTTATTTTTTATTGAGTTTGTTTTTGCAATTAAAAAGTGTGTAAAATGAAACTAAAAGTGTGTAAAATAGATACAAATATTAAGTCGTGATATTTCTATATCATCAAATTTAATTAATACTAAAATCATCTATTTATCTATTTCCTAAAAGCAACAATTCATTTGCTACAATTTCGGTATAATAACGTTTTACGCCATCTTTATCGTCATAATTTCTGTGAGTTAGTTTACCTTCAATTGCAATTTCTTTGCCTTTGCTAACAAAACCTTCAATAACATCGGCAACTTTGCCCCAAGCACTTACGTTATGCCATTGTGTTTCGGTTATCTTTTCTTTTTTATCATTGTAATAAGTCTCGTTTGTCGCTATTGTAAATTTAGCGAGTTTTTTTCCACCTTCAAGGTTTTTAATTTCAGGATTCTGCCCAACGTGTCCGATTAATTGTACTCTGTTTCTTAATTCATTCATGGCGTGTAAATTTTAAAGTTATTTATAATTTGTTTTTGTCGATGTTAATTTGTTTCGACAGAGCAAAGATGTGGCGGTGTCAAAATTTTATTCGGTTAACAACCATTTAATTTCGGTTGTAAATGTTTGTAACCGTTTGTAATTGGAAAAATTTCTTTACATTTGACTGATTTTAAAATCATTATTATGAAAAAGGCATTAAATCTCGAAAATTTAAAATATCCTATTGGAAAGTTTCAAAAGCCGATTTCGATTTCTGAAAATAATTTGAAAAATTGGATTTCAGTAATTGAAAATTTTCCGGAACAGTTAAAATCATTAACTAATAATCTTTCGATTGAACAATTAAACTGGAGTTATCGCCCCGAAGGATGGAGCGTAAAACAAGTAATACATCATTGCGCAGATAGTCACATGAATAGTTTTATACGATTTAAATTGGCGTTAACGGAAAGTAATCCAACCATAAAACCTTACGACGAAACCAAATGGGCTGAACTTTCAGACGGAAATTCTGATGATATTTTTGCATCATTGCAAATTATTGATGGAATTCATAAACGATGGGTTTTGTTTTTGAATTCATTTGACGAAAGTCATTTTAAACGAACTTTTTATCACCCAGAAAATAAAATTTCGTATCAACTCGATGCCGTTATAGGGCTTTATGCTTGGCATTGTAACCACCATTTTGCACATATTAAACAAGCATTATTTTATGAAAATAAATTCTAAAAATTTATGAAAAATTGCCTAGAATGTAATGAAAAAATTGTTGGTCGCGAAGATAAAAAGTTTTGTAGCGACGGTTGTCGCAACGCATATAACAACAAAATAAATAAAGATTCGACTAATTTTATGCGCAATGTAAACAACAAACTACGAAAAAATTACCGAATAGTGTCTGAATTGAATAGCGAAGGAAAATCGAAAACAACCCGAAACAAATTAATGAGTAAAGGTTTTGATTTTGAGTTTTTTACATCGATTTACAATACAAAAACAGGCAATACTTATTATTTTGTTTACGATCAAGGATATCGAGTTTTGGAGGACGAATATTATATGTTGGTTAAAAAAGAAATTTAGATTTTTAAAACAGTAAATAAAAATGAAAAACACAAATAAAAGTTATTCCTCAATACTAATAACAATTTTTATACTCGGAATTTTATATTGGATTTTCTATGCCATGATGCCACAATCGGTTTCGGAAAATCAAGCATTATCTGAATTTTCTACAAAAAGAGCATCGAATATAATCAAGGAAATTTCTAAAAATCCACACTATGTTGGTTCCGAAAATCATACAGAAGTAGCAAAATACATAGTTTCGGAATTAGAAAAAATAGGTTTAGAAACCTCAATTCAGGAAAGTATTTCTTTTTCGGATGGAGTTGCCACTCAAACAAAAAATATTTTAGCGAGAATAAAGGGAACAAACAGCAAAAAAGCCTTGTTGTTACTGGCTCACTACGATTCTGCACCACACTCTTTTTCGCATGGTGCAAGCGATGATGGCTCGGGTATTGCTACAATTTTGGAAGGAGTTAGAGCATTTTTATATAATAAAACAACTCATAAGAATGATATTATAATTCTTTTTTCTGATGCAGAAGAACTTGGATTAAATGGTGCTGCACTTTTTGTAAAAAATCATATCTGGGCTAAAGAAGTTGGTTTAGTTTTAAATTTTGAAGCACGGGGCTCGTCGGGACCAAGTTATATGTTGATGGAAACTAATGTAGGAAATGCAAAACTTATCAACGAATTTGTTAAAGCAAATCCAGAATATCCAGTTTCTAACTCGTTAATGTACAGCATTTATAAAATGTTGCCAAACGACACCGATTTGACTGTTTTTCGTGAAAAAGGTAAAATTCAAGGGTTTAACTTTGCATTTATCGATAATCACTTCAATTACCACACACAGCAAGATAACTTCGAAAATTTAGATGTTAAAACAATAACTCATCAAGGAACTTATTTAATGCCGCTTTTAGTCTATTTTTCGAATTCGGAATTAAAAATGCTCGAATCTAAAGAGGACTATGTGTATTTCAACACGCCTTTAGGGTTTGTTACCTATCCGTTTTCTTGGATTTCTCCAATGGTAATTCTGGCTTTAGTTTTGTTTGTATTTTTAGTTTTTATTGGAATTGGAAAACGAATCATAGATGTTAAAGAAATTATCATAGGATTTATCCCATTGTTACTATGCCTAATCTTTGCAGGTGGTCTTACTTTTTTTGGATGGAAATTAGCACTTCAATTTTATCCGCAATACAATGACATTCTTCAGGGATTTACCTACAACGGTCACGATTATATAGTTGCATTTGTGCTTATGAGTTTATCAATTTGTTTTATGATATACCAAAAAATGACAGTTCCAAAAAGCGTAATCAGCCATTCAATAGCACCATTGTTGCTGTGGATTATCATTAATTTTGGAGTCGCTTTTCAGTTACAAGGAGCAAGTTTTTTGATTATTCCTGTTTTTTCTAGTCTAATTATGTTGGCTTATTTTGTTATTACACAAAAAAACAGTTGGATTTTAAATTTGTTATTATCAATTCCAACGCTAATTATTATTGCTCCATTTATACAAATGTTTCCTATCGGATTGGGATTAAAAATTTTATTTGGCAGTTCTATTCTAACTGTATTATGTTTTGGATTACTAATTCCACTTTTCGAAACCTATTTGCAAAAAGGATTTTGGGCTTTGCTATTATTTATTGCTTCTTTAGGGTTTTTTATAAAAGCAGATTATAACTCGGGTTATTCCCTAAAAAAAGAAAAACCAAACAGTTTAGTTTATTATTTCGATGCGGATAAAAACAAAGCCTTTTGGGCAACTTACGATATCGAAATCGACGAATGGACTAAAAAATATTTGAGCGAAAACCCAAAAAACGCTAGCCAATTGAACGTATTGCCTTTATCAAGTAAATACAATTCTAAATTCACATTTATGAATAATGCTGTTTTAAAAAACATTCCAAGTCCGACAATTGAATTTCTAAAAGACAGTGTTATTGGTGATTTTAGACATTTAAAAATAAAGATTTCCCCACAACGAAAAGTTAATCGCTATGATATTTTTGCGAATCGAAAATTAAAAATCTTTAATTTTCGGGTAAATAACACAAAATCCGTTGATGAAAAAACTCCAGAATATTTCAGAACTGGAAAAAAAATATTGAGTTACTATGTAGTTGATAATTTGCCGTTGGAACTAGAGTTCGACATCAATTCTAAATCAGTTTTAGATATGGATTTAACTGAATCTTCTTTCGATTTAATGTCAAGTTTTGGGCTAACACAACGAAATCTATCGATGATGCCTAAACCTTTTGTGCTTACAGATGCAATTATACTAAAACAAAAAATAAGAAATATAAAAAAATTACAAATTCAATTTGTAAATAAACTAGGAAATGAAACAAATTAGCATTTTAGGTTGTGGCTGGTTAGGTTTGCCATTAGCAAAATCTTTAATAGAAAAGGGTTTCGATATTCAGGGCTCAACAACTTCTTCAGAGAAAATGACATTATTTAAAGAAATTGGGATAAATCCTTTTCTAATTTATTTAAATGAAGCCCAAATCGAAGGAAATATCCTTGAATTTTTAGAAAATTCAGAAATTCTAATTATAGATATTCCTCCCAAATTGCGAAGCGATAGTAAAGAAAATTTTGTTCAAAAAATAAAAAACTTAATTCCATTTATTGAAAATGCAATTGTAAAAAAAGTAATTTTTGTAAGTTCAACTTCAGTTTATGCCGATGAAAATTCGATTGTTACGGAGCAAACTATTCCGAAATCAAAAACTGAATCCGCAAAACAATTATTACAAGCAGAACAATTTTTACAAAACAATAAAAATTTTAAAACTACTATTATTCGTTTTGGCGGATTGATTGGTGAAGATCGGAACCCAATACATTTTTTAGCAGGTCGAAAAAATATTGAAAATCCGAATGCTTCTATAAATTTGATTCATCAAAAAGATTGTATTGAAATTATAAAAAGAATTATAGCAACTAATTGTTGGGGAGAAATATTCAATGCGGTGGCGCCGTTACACAAAACTAGAAAAGAATATTATTCACAAAAAGCAATCGAATTAAATTTGTCGTTACCCGAGTTCGATGAATCGAAACCATCAATAGGTAAAACAATTTCGAGTGAAAAAGTAATGCGTGTTTTGAATTATACTTTTTCAGAATTTTAAAAAATGACCATCTTGAAATAAAGAAAAACAAAAATACATATCAAGTTTTTTTTTGATTATCTGTAGTCTTTGTATCTTTGTGTTTCAGAAAACTACATTTTAAATGAACTATACTGCATTACCAAATTCAGACATAAAAATCAGTAAAATTTGTCTTGGAACGATGACTTTTGGCGAACAAAATTCGGAATCGGAGGCACATGCTCAACTCGATTTTGCTTTCAACAAAGGAGTTAATTTTATTGACACTGCCGAAATGTATCCAATTGCGGCTCGACAAGAGACTTTGGGATTAACCGAAAAATATATTGGAACTTGGCTCAAAAAAACAAATAATCGCGACCAAATTGTTCTAGCATCAAAAATCGCTGGACCAAATCGAGGCATGAATTATATTCGCGAACCACTAGATTTTTCTCGAAAAAGTATAACTAATGCCGTCGAAAATTCGCTATTGAATCTTCAAACCAATTATCTAGATTTATATCAAATGCACTGGCCAGAGCGCAAAATGAATTTTTTTGGGCAACGTGGTTTTGCAATTACGGAAGATGCTTGGGAAGATAACTTTAGAAACATTCTCGAAACATTTGATGGATTAATTAAACAAGGTAAAATAAAGCACATCGGAATATCCAACGAAACGCCATTTGGAATGATGCGTTTTTTCGCCGAAAGCGAAAAACACAATTTGCCTCGAATTGCAACCATTCAAAACCCATATTCGTTATTAAATCGTCTTTTCGAAGTTGGTTTAGGCGAAATTTGCTATCGCGAAAATGTGGGGCTTTTAGCCTATTCACCTTTAGGATTTGGGATGCTTTCTGGAAAAAATCAAAATGGAATTTTGCCGAATTCGCGCAATGCTTTGTTTCCACAATTCACAAGGTATACAAACGAAAATTGTAAAAAAGCAATCGGTTTATATCAAAAATTAGCCCTACAAAACGGATTAACATTAACCGAAATGGCCTTGGGTTTTGTACAACAACAACAATTGGTTACCTCAACTATTATTGGCGCAACTACTTTGGCGCAACTGGAAGAAAACATAAATACGCACAGCATAATTTTATCGAGCGAAGTTATTTCGGAAATTAATAAAATTCACGAAATGATTCCAGATCCAGCACCATAAATTTATAAATTTAAAATCCCGAAAACAAAATTTGCTTTTGGGATTTTTTATTTTCTACAAATTACTAATAATTTTATCTTTTGAATATCGTACCTTATAACTAATCCTAATTTTTTTGGTTTCGTTGGGCTTTAAATTCAATTCCCAAGTCAGAATTCCAGTTTCGGGATTTACTTTTGCATTATCACTCTGAAGTAATTCAATTTCAATTTCTTTGTCAGACGAAATCGGATATTGATCTTTTAACAACAAATTGGCGGCTTCTTTTTTGTTATTTCTAATAGTAACATCAAAAGTAAAAGTTTGTTCTTTTTTAGAAGACAAGAATTTAGTTCCGGATTTATCAACAACTTTATCTCGTTTTATAGATATTTTCTTGTCTCTTCCCATACTCAAACTCAAAGTATCCGAGGTTTGATTTGGATTAATGAACGTTTTGCCCACATACATTCCTTCGAAAATGATGTTTGCCTCACCTTGCAACAAATTAAATTTGGAGTAATCATTAATCTCGGCTAACAAAAAGGCTTCTTTTTCAATTCTTGGCGCAGCATAATATTTGTAGGTTGCAGGAAGTTTAATTTCTTTAAGCGCTACACTGTGAACTTTCCCGTTAGATAATATATCATACGGAATATCAATATCAAACGAAATATTGAGTTGGTTTTCTACATCAACCGCTTGAACCGATGAAACTGCCATACCTAATGCTCTTCCTTTAAGTTTTTGTCTTGGTGCCGAAGTAATAACTACTGATTCAAGTTGCGAGGTTTCTTTTTTATATAATTCATCTGAATAAACAATAGGATTATTATAAAACAAAGTCCAAGGATTCAAAGTAGGTTGATTGTTATTTTGATTTGGGTTACCACTAGATAATGTTAGTTTCACTTTTTTCCAATCAATTCCTGTGTTTTGAACTACCTGCGCTTTATACATCATGTTGATTGGGTCGTTTATGCTTGTGGCTCGCAAGTCATAAAAGGGTTTCCATGAAGCATTTGGGGTCAAATAATTGATGTCGAAATCTACATTTCCAGCCACTTCGTTCATGACTTGAATAATTAACTTTCCGTTAGATGACTTGTCTTCTTTTTGAGTATCGACTTCGAGTTTAGTGTTTAAACGAGCAATTTTTTCGTTTATTTTTAACGCTTTTTCGTCCAAAAGCACCATCGAATTGCTCAATTCTGTCCGTTTGATTTTATAATAATCAATCAATTTCACTAATTCAAGAACATTCAAACCCGAGTTTTGTCCATAAACTTGCTGATTTTTATCTAAAATTTCGATTGTTTTTGAATCGGAAACTTTTTCGATATTGATTTTATTAACTTCCTTTTGCAAATATGTGATGCTATCTCGCACTTTTTTGATGACTGGATTGCTCTCGTCAACTTCAAATTCCGAAATATAATTATCTGTGAATTGAACTGATAAAACCGTTATTGAACTAGGCGCACCAACTTGAATTGTGTTTTCGTTGAGATAATCGGCTACGTTTTTCACTACAATTTCGCTAGTTCCTTTTGGCAAAAACACCGACATGGATTGCGAAAGTTCTGCCGAGTTGAAATATACCGTTGCGCCTGTTGCTTTTGCAGAAGTAAAAATTGGTTTTTGAGGAAACAAGGCTGCTGAAACTAGAAATACGAGAATCGAAAATGTCTTTTTCATAATTAGAAGTTAAGTTTAATTGTATAGAGAGTAAATTTCGAAAAAAGGTTGGGAAGAATATTTAATTTATATCAAATTCTTCAATTTTTGGAACCAAAAGCGAATCGGTAGCAATAGAATCTTTTAATTTTATATTCAAAAAATTACGCGCTCTACCCGAAATATTTAAACTATTGGGTTGTCCAATTGTATCTTCAGAAATCAATAAACCTCGCCTAAACATAATGTTTTGTATAAATTCTTGATGTTTTTTGGCGTTCATTTTTTGGTTTCCATTTTCATCAAAATGATACATAAATTTTTTTGGACTTGGCACAATCGATGCTAAAAACAAACATTCTTTCAAATTTAAATCTACTGGTTTTTTCTGAAAATAAAATTCGGCGGCCTCTCCAATTCCATAAATATTTGGTCCCCATTCAATGATGTTAAAATACACTTCTAGCATACGCTCCTTGCTTGAAATCCGATTGTTTTCGAGAATATAAACTAGTAAAATTTCTTCGAGTTTACGCGAAATTGTTTTTTCGCGAGTCAAAAAAACATTCTTTATAAGTTGCATACTGATTGTACTTGCACCACGCGAAAACTTGTGTGTACGAATGTTTTTGACAATAGATTGTTTAAATGCTTCGTTTATAAAGCCTTTATGTGTCATGAAAGAAGGGTCTTCGGAAGTCAAAACACATTTTTTGAGATAAGGAGAAATTTGATCTAGAGTTGCAAAATTCGGATTAGAATTTCCAACTAAAATAGGTCGTTGTAATATACCGTTTTCATTCGCTCTATATATAAATTGAGAGTTTAATTTGTCTAAATTTGCTTCACCATATCTTGTTATTACGAGATTTTGTTTGTTTAATTTGCTTTCAAAAATTAATTTCCAAGGCTTATTTTTGTTGATTTCGAAATTCAAATTATAATCAAAACTTCCATCGGCTTGCATACCTTCAAAATGAGAAAACAAACCATAGGGCAAAGAACTTATAAAATCCTGTGCTTTCATTCTTTGGATTGTTGCTCGAATTTTATAAATGGTGTCGATTGCTGTATTATATTCTAAATAAGGATGAATTTTTATGTTGTTGAGTTGCGCTACTGAATTAGTGTCGAGTACAATAAAGTTAGAACCAAAAATTATTTTAAAAACAATACTTGATTTTTTGAAAACAACATTTTTTTTAGCAATTTTTGGATGATTTAGAGTTAAATTTTGTACCGATGAAAAACCTTCAAAATAAAGTTTATTCGACTCCATTTCGATTCGGTTAATTTTTAAATGTAGATTATCAAAACTTGATTTAAAATTATATTTTTCGTCCAAAAAGGGTATTCTAATTTGAGTTGTATCGCAACTTACAATTTTCAAATCTACTTTTTTTTCTCTTGGATTGGCAAAACCTTCGACACTCCATTTTTGTAAAAGTGCATTTGTTTTTACATTTATTTTTGTTTGTAGTTGATGATTTTTTAACTCGAGTTTTTGAGTTTCAAAACTTACTTTTTTACCCATATCATTTGCCCGAAAAGTTAGATTTTTAAGCGAAATTTTTTCTGGAAAAAAATTTAAGGAATTAGAAATTTTTCGATAAACAAATTCTGCGTAATTTTGTTTTTCTACATTATTTGTATCGTTTGATTTTGATTTTAAAAAGGTGTCGAAATTTTTTCCGTTTTCATTTTTTATAAGTTGTACAAAACCATTCTGAAGTTCTAATTTTTCTATTTGGATATCGCCTGTAACTAGTTGAAAAACGTTGAAGTCGATTTGGGCACTTTCTACACACAAAAGAGTATCTTTTTGATACGGAACTAAAACTATTTTCGATAAATAAATTCCCGAAAAACCATCGAAATTTGCCTTTTCTAGATTGAGTTTACAATTATAGTTTTTTTGAAACTTCGCTTCAACTTTAGAAATTACGATTTTCAAAAATGTGTTACGATAAAAAAAAGCAATTGCAAATAGAATTCCCAAAGATAAAAATAGATACAATAAAAACCGAAGTGTTTTTTGTTTTTTTGATTTCATGTGTTAAAATTAGCCAATTGTTGCCAACAAAACATCAATTTCGTTTTTTTGATTGGCATATTTTTTTTGGAGTTCAGAATTTTTGCCCATTCTATTATAATATTCTAATGATTTTGTAGCAAAAAACTTTTTATAATAATCAGAAACTTCAGGAATTTTTGGATAGATTTTATGAAAAATCATTTCATAATAGGCTTGCCATTCGCGTTCATTTTTGTCGTTCACAAAAAAGCCTGTTTGTTTTTGACCTACGTGAACCATTTCGTGAGCCACGAGCGTTATCATAGTTGCAAGGTCAAATTCAAAAGTATTTTCTGGAATTCGAATAATTTGTTGCTCACCAAAAGCACCTTCAGTTGTCATCAAGACAAAATCGGGTTTTGCAATTTCACGCAACTCAAAACCTTTAAAATTAGGATGTTTCAATTCATATTCTTCAACAATAAACTCTGCAGCAAGAATAGTTTCGCCAAGTTCATGAAAATTTTGAATAATTTGAAGTTGATTTTGGAAAGATTTCATGTATTAATTATTTACCCAAACAATTCGCTTGCAATATCTTCGATTTTTGCAACTAATTGAATTTTTATGCCAGTATTTTTTAAGGAAATTTTATTGTATTTAGATACATAAATGGTTGAAAAGCCTAACTTTTCTGCTTCTTGAATTCTTTGATCTACTCGATTTACAGGACGAATTTCGCCCGAAAGTCCCACTTCGCCAGCAAAACAAAAATCTTTATTGATGGCAATATCTTCGTTTGAAGATAAAATAGCCGCTACAACTGCTAAGTCAATGGCTGGATCGTCTATAGAAATTCCACCAGTAATGTTCAAAAAAACGTCTTTTGTCCCTAATCGAAAACCCGCACGTTTTTCTAGAACTGCTAAAATCATATTCAGCCGTTTTGCATTGTATCCCGTTGTGCTTCGTTGCGGCGTTCCATATACTGCCGTGGAAACTAAAGCCTGAATTTCAATCATCAATGGTCGCATTCCTTCAAGAGTTGAGGCAATTGCAGTTCCCGAAAGTTCTTCGTTTTTGTGCGAAATCAATATTTCGGATGGATTCGAAACTTCTCGCAAGCCAGTTCCTAACATTTCGTAAATTCCGAGTTCGGCTGTTGAACCAAAACGATTTTTTAGTGATCTTAAAATTCTGTACACGTGATTTCTATCGCCTTCGAATTGCAAAACAGTATCGACCATGTGTTCCAAAATTTTTGGTCCAGCAATGCTTCCGTCTTTAGTAATGTGTCCAATTAAAATTACAGGGACATTGGTTTCTTTTGCAAATTTAATAAGTTCTGCGGTGCATTCTCGAATTTGAGAAATGCTTCCTGGCGAGGATTCAATATAATCGGTATGAAGCGTTTGAATGGAATCTATAATTACAATTTCGGGTTCAATCGATTCTATTTGCTTAAAAATATTTTGTGTTTTTGTTTCCGTCAGAATATAACAATTATCTCCGTTTGGAGTAATTCTTTCTGCTCGCATTTTGATTTGCTTTTGGCTTTCTTCGCCAGAAACATATAAAGTTTTATAGGGTAATTTTAAAGAAATTTGTAGCAATAAGGTACTTTTCCCAATGCCTGGTTCTCCGCCTAAAAGGATTAAAGATCCAGCAACTAATCCACCACCAAGAACTCTGTTTAGTTCGCCATCGCAGGTATCCATTCTAACTTCTAAAGAAGAGTCTATTTCTGCTATTTTTAGTGGTTTAGATACTTTTGAAAGCAATGATGTTTCGGATTTCCAAGCAACTTTTTCTTCTTTTTGAACAATTTCTTCGGCAATAGTGTTCCATTCTTTGCAGGAGTTGCATTGTCCTTGCCACCGTGCGTACTGCGCACCACAATTTTGGCAAAAAAAAGTTGTTTTTACTTTTGCCATTTTTATGGTTTTTTCTCTTCTTTTGCAGGCTCTACAGAAGTATCCGAGGGTAATGGCGTCTGTTCAACAGGAGTTTCAAGTACTGGTTGATTTCCATTACCGTTTAAACCTTTTTTTGGTTTTGCTGGTAAGAAAGCCTTCATTTCTTCAACTTTTTCCATCATTCGGTCTTTTGTCAAATCTCCAATGGGTTGAAAAACGTAGGCACTTTGATAGTGTTTTTGAGCTTGTTTGTAATTGGCTTTTTTCTCGAACATTTCTGCTAAAAAATAATCTCCAAGCATTGATTTTGGATAATTTTTGGAGGCAAGTTGTGATAAAATATCTAATTCGTTAAAGTCATTGTTTTCTAGAATTGCTGCTTCGATTGCTTTAAAATCACTTAAACGGATTTTCATTTTGATTCCTAAATCATTTGTGATTATATTATACTTGTTAATCAAGTAATTGGTATAACCTTCTTTTATAGTAGCAATTTTTTCGTTATATTCTGTAGTTGTAATAGGTTTGAAAGCATCAAAAATTGTGTACAAAGCGTTTGGAATAGAATATGCAACTAACGAATAATGTGTAGCATTTTTTATGGTTTCATATTTATAATTAATTACGGGGTTTTTAATAAGGTTTATGTTTATATCTAGTGTGTCAATAGCATTTTTTATATCTTTTACATCGCCATCTGCACTAGATAAGTAGTAAAAAAGAGGTGTTTTTTGTTTCCCAAAACTTTCGGGAATATGCACTTCCATGTGTTTTGCTAATTCTGGACTCAAGGCGATGTAGGCGTTAAAAATCGGTTGATCTCTAAACATAAAAAGATTTATATAACCCGCAGTAACATCGTGTCCCGCAATCATTTTGAAACTACCAACGCGATATTTTTTTTCTAAATAGGGCATTAATTCACCTGAAATGAACTCGAAAAATTTGGTCGATTTTTCGTTAGGAAGTCCATCTTCCGAAAAAGAGCCACAATCGGCCTTGCGCTCATTGTTTTTATTTTGACTAATTCCAACTATTATAGTTTCTGGTAAATCTTCCCAATAAGCACCATAGGTTAGTGTTCCAGAAAACGGATCGAAAAGATAATCTCCGTCTAATAAGAGTAAAAGCGGATATTTTTTTTCAATATTTTTAGCATAGTTTTGTGGCAAACCAATTGTGATTTCTCGGGATTCTTCGAGTTTTTCGGATTTAAATTCTTCGGTAGTTTTTTGAGCGTAAACTGAAATTGTAATCAAGAGAAGAAATACTATTTTTTTCATGATTTAGAAAATTTATAAAGTTAAAATAAAAATAATTTTGCAATATAGTGATTTTATTTTTTTCGGTACAATATTGGTAAAATCAAAAATGAAAATCCACCCAGAACAACCGTAATGATAAGTTGCGAGGTCCAAACAATCCAACCAAAAGCATTTCCTGCTTCTTTTGGGATACCATATAAAAATAGTATTTGAGCAATTAGAACAGGAAAAAAGCCAAAACCTCCGTTTGTGAAGGCGATAGTTAAACTCCCAATAACAAATGCAACTAGAATCGTTCCGAATGTTATGGAATTTGTAGCATTTAATGTTAAAGTCGAATAATAAAACATCAATACATACGAAAGCCAAATTAATAGGGTATAAACTAAAAAAGGGGTTTTATTGGGTAAATTATAAACGCTAAGCGCACCATCTTTTATCCCTTCGATTTTTGATTTTAGCATCAAAATAAATTTCCATTTGGAATAATTGTATAGATATAAAAACAATAAAAACCCAATCAAAAGCAGCACAATTAATTTAGTAATTGGAATGTATAAAAGCAAAAAATCTTTGAGTTTAGAAAATTCTATAATCACAGATCCTATTATAATTGCTAGGAGTATAATAAAATCTACAATTCGTTCTGCAATAATGGTTCCAAACCCCTTATCGAAAGGAATATTTTGATATTTTTTTAGAATTAAGGCTCTAGAGATTTCGCCCGATCTTGGAATAGATAAATTTACAAAATAACCTATGCTAACAGCGAGAAAATTTAATTTAAAATCTGATTGAAACCCAATATGATTTAACGTATATTTCCATCGATAAGCCCGAAGTACATAGCCAATTACTGCCCAAAAAAGTGAAATTAAAACATAATTATAATTCGCATTTCTGAAATAGCCTTTCATTTGATCGATTTGTTGCTCGGAAAAAGTTGACAAATAATAAAAAGTAAGTCCTGCTCCGAGCAAAATCGGAATTAAAATAGTTGCAATAGCACTAATTTTTTTCTTCAAAATCTATGTTAAAGAATTGTCGTTTTCATTTGGAAAAACTAGTGAAGGTTTAAAGGTTTTCGCTTCTTCGAAATCTAAAATTCCATAAGAAATGACGATAATAATATCGCCTTTTTGAACCTTTCGAGCCGCAGGACCATTGAGTGTTATGTCCCCCGAATTTCGATTTCCTTTAATTACGTAGGTTTCCAAACGTTCTCCGTTATTTATGTTTACTATCGCAACTTTTTCGCCTTCCAAAAGGTTTGCGGCTTCCATCAAGGCTTCGTCAATAGTTATACTTCCTATGTAATTTAGGTCTGCACCAGTAACTTTAACACGATGAATTTTAGATTTTACTACTTGTATTTGCATGGTGCAAAGGTAAAATATTATTTTTATTTAGAGCGAAATCGTATCGATTAATCGAATATTATTAACAAAAACTGCAATAAAGGCTCTGTATTTGTGATTTTCGATTTTATTGATACAAGTCAATAATGTTTTTTCGTCGGCAATTTCAAAATATTCTAGTTTAAAATGCGCATTGTTT
Organism: Bacteroidota bacterium; assembly: GCA_043738745.1. Lineage (GTDB taxonomy): Bacteria > Bacteroidota > Bacteroidia > Flavobacteriales > Flavobacteriaceae > Flavobacterium. The sequence goes on along the minus strand of JAYUFL010000009.1, from coordinate 16,889 downwards.
TTAAATACTTTTTCTACGAACTGTGATACTTCTTTTGCGGATTTTGTATCAAAAATTCGTTTTGCTTCGACCATTGTTTTGTAAATTATGGAAGCATTATTTCTTTCATCTGCCGAAAGGCGCTCGTTTCGGGAACTCATAGCCAACCCATTTGGCTCCCGAAAAATAGGGCAACAAATTACAGTAACTTTTAGATGGTGCTTTTCGACCATTTTTCGAATAATTTGTAATTGCTGAAAATCTTTTTCGCCAAAATAAGCATTTGTGGGTTCTACAATTTCGAAAAGTAACTTTACAATGGTTCCAACTCCGTTAAAATGACCTGGTCGGAATTTACCTTCAATTTGGTTCTCGAGACCATCAAAATCAAAATTTCCCGAAACCGTTTCTCCGTTATATATTTCGTTTATCGATGGTGCAAAAACTATTATTTTATCTGAAATCGACTTAATTTTTTGGGTATCAGCCTCCAGAGTTCTCGGGTATTTTGCTAAATCTTCGGGGTTATTAAATTGTGTTGGATTTATAAAAATACTTATAACTGTTATAGCATTTTCGTTTAACGATTGTTGAAGTAACGATAAGTGTCCTGCATGCAAAGCCCCCATTGTTGGTACAAATCCAATACTGGTTTTTGAATCTGAATTTAACTTTAAATAAGACGTTAGAGCCTGTTTAGTATCGAAAATATGCATAAGAGTTTCTTAAAATCTGGTACAAACATACTATTTTCATCAATGATTACATAAAATTTTGTACTTTTGCATGTTTTTTATTGACAATAAACAAATGTAAATTCAATTATGGAAGATAAGAGGATATTGTATGTATCATCGGAAGTGGTTCCTTACCTAGCAGAAAATGAGGTTTCGCTCATGTCTTATGACGTTCCAAAAATGGTGAACGATCAGGGCGGGCAAATTAGAATTTTCATGCCACGTTACGGAAATATTAATGAAAGAAGACACCAACTACACGAAGTAATTAGGTTGTCGGGAATGAATTTAGTGGTAAACGACATGGATATGCCTTTGATTATAAAAGTAGCATCTATTCCAAAAGAACGTATTCAGGTTTATTTTATCGATAATGACGAATATTTTAAAAGAAAAGCCACGTTTACCGACGAAGAAGGGACGTTGTTTACTGACAACGACGAACGTGCAATCTTTTTTGCAAAAGGAGTTGTGGAAACAGTCAAAAAACTCAATTGGGTTCCAGATATTATTCATGTTCATGGATGGATGGCGGCTATGTTGCCTGTTTATATGAAACATTTCTATAAAGACGAAGCGTTATTTGCAGAAACAAAAATTGTAACTTCAGTTTATGGACAATCTTTCGAGGGAAGTTTAGATTCGGAAATGATTAAAAAAGTAATGTTCGATGGAATTCCAAACGACGCTGTCACTGAATTGGAAACCCCTAATTACGAGAACATTATCAAAACATCAATTGCTCATTCTGATGCTGTAATTATTGCTTCAGAAAACCTAACGGCAAGTTTAACAAAATTTATAGAATCTTCCAAAAAACCTTTTTTACCTTTCGCCTCTAAAGATAAAATAGCAGAACTCTATACAGAGTTTTATAAAAATATCGTTTTATAAATAAATTTTATACCATAATATGAATTCAAATTTTTTCAAAGGACTTTTGTTACTTTTAGCCATTGTTTTGTTTTCCTCTTGCGATAAAGATTATAACGGATTAGGATCTGATTTAGTTGGACAAAACCACTATAATTTATTGCAAAACCTAACTTCCACAGTAACAGTTTACAATCAAAAAACAGGGCCAGTACAAACTAATAATTTAGATGTAAATGCTTTTGGAGTATATGATAATCCTATTTTTGGAAAAACAATTGCAAGTTACGCAACACAATTAGAGTTACCTGCGGTGCCAGTATTTGTAAATCCAGCAGGTGTGACTATAGTAGATGTAACGCTCAATATACCTTATTTTAGTCATATAACAGCAACCGATGCAACAACAGGTATAAACACCTATGCCTTGGATTCTATTCAAGGAAACACGGCAACATCAAAATTTAAATTAAGTGTTTTTGCAAACAAATATTTCATGAAAGACACGGATATTACAACATTTGCAATACCCGAGCAACAACGATTTTATTCAGACCAAAGTTCGGATTTTAATTCAAACACAGATGGATTAAGATTAAACGATGGTATTATATTTCCAGCTACAACACCAGCAACAATACAAAACGATGATTTTGTTTTTGACCCAACAGAGCATACAGACACAGACGGAACAACAAAACTTACTCCATCGATGCGATTTAATTTACGATCAGATTATTTTCAAACTTTGTTGAGTTTAGCAAACCAACCTAATTTTGCTAGCAATGCCATTTTCAAGAATTTTATGAGAGGACTTTATTTTAAAGTAGAACAAAATGGCGCAAATCCTGGAATGTTGGCAATGATGAATTTTAGAAAGGGTACAATAAAGATACGCTACAAAGATTTCACTTCCAGCACAGATAGCACGGTAATAACAAACACAATTGTTTTAAATATGACAGGGAATTCGGTAAATCTTATCGAAAACCCGAGCAGTGGTACAGCTTACGAATCACTACCAAGTCAAGGAAATACGACTACTGGAGACGATAGATTATATTTAAAAGGGGGAAATGGCTCTTCGGGAGTGATTTCAATTATAAGCCCAGCAGAATTATTAGCACTTAGAAACAGCAACATTTTAGTTAACGAAGCAAACCTAACGTTCTATGTAGATCAATCAAAAATGGGAACTACGGTTTATGAACCCAATAGAATTTTTCTATACGACATTAACAACAGGCGACCAATAATCGATTATTTTAACGATGCAAGTATAAATACTGCCGTAAATTACACCAAATATGTTCACAGTGGTTTAATAGTTAGAGACCAAATAACCAACAGGGGCGTAAAATATAAAGTTAGAATTACCAATTATATTAGAAGTCTTATAAAAGCAGATATCGATTCAACGAATGTAAAAATTGGAGTTTCTGTTTGCCAATCTATTTTAAATACTGGTTTTGGAAGATTAAAAAACATTCCTTCTGCAGGCGTATGGAATACATATACTGCAACACAAAAAAATGCTTATTTCTTCCCCGCATTATCAGTAATGAATCCTTATGGAACTGTTTTGTACGGAAATACGGCAACTGTTCCAGACGACAAAAAATTGAAACTCGAAATTTATTATACAAAGCCTAATTAACATCTAAATTATATGTGTGGAATTGTTGGATATATTGGTTATAGAGCAGCTTATCCTATTATTATAAAAGGATTAAAACGTTTAGAATATAGAGGTTACGATAGTGCTGGGGTTATGCTTTTTGATGGAGACAACATGAAGGTCTGCAAAACAAAAGGAAAAGTAATTGATCTCGAAGAAAAATCTTCTAGAGACATAACGATTAATGGAACAATCGGAATAGGTCATACACGTTGGGCGACCCACGGTGTTCCAAACGATGTAAATTCACATCCACACCTATCAAATTCTGGAAATTTAGCAATAATTCATAATGGAATTATAGAGAACTATGAACCTTTAAAACAAGAATTAATTAAGCGAGGTTACAAATTTCATTCGGATACTGATACCGAAGTACTCGTAAACCTAATAGAAGAAGTTCAGAAAAAAGAAAATCTAAAACTTGGGAAAGCAGTTCAAGTTGCACTAAATCAAGTAGTTGGAGCCTATGCAATTTGTGTTTTCGACAAACAAAAGCCAGACGAAATTGTAGTAGCAAGATTAGGAAGCCCACTAGCAATTGGAATTGGCGAAAACGAATTTTTTATCGCCTCTGATGCTTCTCCATTTATAGAATATACATCCAATGCCATTTATCTTGAAGACGAGGAAATGGCAATCGTGAGTTTGCACAAACCACTCAAAATCCGTAAAATAAAAGACGATTCTTCGGTTGATCCTTACATTCAGGAACTTCAAATGAATTTGGAGCAAATCGAAAAAAGTGGTTATGACCATTTTATGTTGAAAGAAATCAACGAACAACCAAGCGTAATAAAAGACACGTATAGAGGTAGACTTTTGGCAAATAAAGGAATTATCAAAATGGCAGGAGTTGAGGACAACCTCGAAAAATTCCTTAATGCACCACGAATTTTAATCGTTGCTTGCGGTACATCTTGGCACGCGGGTTTAGTTGCCGAGTATGTTTTCGAAGAATTTACAAGAATTCCAGTTGAGGTAGAATACGCATCGGAATTTAGATATAGAAATCCTATAATTAACGAAGGAGATGTTGTTATCGCAATTTCCCAATCAGGTGAAACTGCCGATACTTTAGCAGCCATAAAATTAGCAAAAGAAAGAGGCGCATTTGTTTTTGGCGTTTGTAATGTAGTTGGTTCGTCGATTTCGAGAGAAACTCATGCTGGAGCCTATACGCATGCAGGACCAGAAATAGGAGTTGCTTCTACAAAAGCGTTTACAACACAAATTACAGTTCTAACTATGATCGCCTTGCGACTTGCAAAAGCAAAAGGAACAATGTCGAACTCTGATTTTCATAGATATTTGCAAGAATTAGAAATAATTCCAGAAAAAGTTGCCGAAGCATTAAAAACAAATCAAAAAGCAAAAGAAATTGCAACTATATTTAAAGATGCACCAAATTGTTTATACTTAGGAAGAGGTTATAATTTTCCTGTGGCTTTAGAAGGCGCTCTAAAATTAAAAGAAATTTCGTACATACACGCAGAAGGTTATCCAGCAGCAGAAATGAAACACGGCCCGATTGCTTTAATCGACGAGCAAATGCCAGTAGTAGTCATCGCACCAAAGCAAGGACATTATGATAAAGTGGTAAGCAATATTCAGGAAATTAAATCTCGAAGCGGAAAAATTATAGCAATTGTAACAAAAGGAGATACTCAAGTTAAAGAATTGGCGGATTATACCATTGAAATACCAGATACCTCGGATGCGCTATCTCCGTTATTAACAACAATACCCTTACAATTATTGTCCTATCATATTGCAGTATTAAGAGGTTGTAATGTCGATCAGCCCAGAAATTTAGCCAAATCAGTAACAGTAGAATAAACCATTTTTAAAATAAAAATTATTAAAAGCGAGATTTTTTCTCGCTTTTTTTATTAATATCAAAAAAAATTGTACTTTGGCTTAATAAACAATAAAATCATAACCCTATGAAAATGTATTTACTTATTTTGTCATTGTTTTTTTGTAGCATTTCGTTTGCTCAAAATACGATTACAGGAACTGTCAAAGACAGTAAAGATCAACCCGTTTCTGGATGTAATGTCCGAGTTGTTGGTGAAAATTCTGGAACCGATTCAGATTTTGATGGAAGTTTTTCCCTTAAAAATCAAAATACGTTTCCGGTTACAATTCAAGTTTCAATGACTGGATTTGCAACAAAAAAAGTTCAGGTTCAATCTAAAAACCAAAAAGTATTAGTAGTACTTCAGGAAGAAGAAACGAAACTAAACGAAATTGTAATTGCAGCATCAAGAACTCCAGAAAGAGTTTTAGAATCACCAGTTACGATTGAAAGATTGGGGCAGGTTCAAATTAAAAACACAACTGCCGCAACTTTTTACGACGGTCTTGAGAACCTGAAAGAGGTTCAATTCAACACCAGTAGTTTTGCGTTTAAATCTGTGAACACTCGTGGATTTGCAACCGTTGCAAACACTCGTTTTGTACAATTAGTTGACGGAATGGACAACTCGTCGCCAGCATTAAATTTTGTGCTAGGTAATTTAGTCGGACTATCGGACTTGGACGTTGCTAATGTTGAACTTTTGCCAGGAGCATCGTCAGCATTATACGGGGCAAATGCTTTTAATGGTATTATGTTCATGAGTAGTAAAAGTCCTTTTACAAATCAAGGAATTAGTACATATTTAAAATCGGGACAAACAACTCAAGATGCTGCAGGAACAAATAATTTCTGGGATTTTGGTATTAGAGCAGCAACTGCTTTCTCGAAACATTTTGCAGGAAAGGCAAATTTAACTATGTTAAAAGCATCCGAATGGGTTGCCAATGATTTAACCAGCGTTACTGCTGGCGGAAACAATGGTCATGATGGAAATCAAAACTACGATGGTGTTAATGTATATGGAGATGAGGTTACTACAAAAATCCCAAGTGTTGGACAAGTTAGCAGAACTGGATATAGAGAACAAGAATTGACGGACAACAAGATTAAAAGTGTAAAAGCAGATTTTTCTTTGCATTACAAACCTTGGGCAAACGATTTTGAAATTATTGTGCAACACAAATTAGGTTTTGGAAACACAATATATCAAGGAGCAAATAGATATTCTTTGAAAGATTTTTCTATGAGCCAAACGAAGTTAGAAATTAAAGGTAAAAACTTTTTTGTTAGAGGTTATTTAACAGACGAAGATGCTGGGAATTCCTACGATATGCGTTTTGCCGCATGGAACATAAACAGTTTAGCAAAATCGAATACCAACTGGTTTACAGACTATGCAAAAGCCTATCAATTAGCAGGCTCTACCTATCCACTTCTATACGGAACTGCTGACAAGGCTGCAGCCTACGCAAGAAATTTTGCAGATTATAATCTTAATCCAGGATTACCTTTATTACTTCCTAACATAGATCCTTTAAACCCAACTGCACCAAATTCACCAAGATTTGAACCAGGTTCTGCACAATTCAATAATGCGTTAGCCTCGGTTGTTGTTAATCCAGATTTCAAAAAAGGAGCCAAATTTACAGACCATTCCAAAATTTATCATTCGGATGTTAATTACAACTTCAGAGATGTTATAAAATTTGCTGAAATTCAAGTTGGTGGTTCTGCCAGACAATATGTTTTAAATTCTAATGGAAGTATTTTTACTGATTTTGATGGTCCAATAAATTATTCAGAATTTGGTGTTTACACACAACTTCAGAAAAAATTTATGGCTGAAAGGCTTAAATTTACAGGTTCTATTCGCTACGATAAATCAAAAAATTTCGATGGAAATGTATCACCAAGAATTTCGTTTGTATATTCTGGTGGAGAAGCAAAAAAGCATAATTTCAGAGCATCGTACCAAACAGGGTTTAGAAATCCAACAACTCAGGATCAATACATAGGTTTAGATTTAGGACCGTTCGCATTGATTGGTTCCGCTCCAGAAAATCTAGACAGATATAGAGAAGTTAGAGGTGGAGCAGGAAGCCCTATTTCTGCAGCAGGTCAATTAATCATTGGAGGACCAACGGTTACACTTACAGGACAAGATGCTTATTATAGATCTTATACTGTTGCTTCTGTAACTGATTTTGCAGCAACGGGTAACTCAGCAAAATTAGTAGCCGCAACTCCAGGATTGGTAAAACCAGAACGTGTTCAGGCTGTTGAATTAGGTTATCGTACAGTTGTTAAAAACGATTTATCAGTTGATATTAGTGGATACTACAATAAGTATAACGATTTTATCAGTACATCCAACGTAATTACACCTTACTATGGTGCTTTAGGTTCTGTGCAATCTTTTGCTGCTCTTGCAAATGGAGACAGAAGAGTGTTTCAGGTTTATACAAACTCTAAAGAACCAATAACATCTAGAGGATTTGGTGTTGGACTATCTAAAAAAGTGTATAAAGATTTCGAACTTGGTGCAAACTACAACTATGCGGAATTTACATTCAATCAGGATAACGACCCAGGTTTTAAACCTTCATTTAACACACCAAAACATAAAGTAAAAGCATCTTTTGGAAATTCAAAACTTTTCAAAAACTTTGGATTCAATACCAATGTTCGTTGGAATACAGAGTATTTATGGCAATCATCATTCGTGGATGGAGTTGTTCCAGAACATACTGTTTTCGATGCACAAATTAACTATGCAATTCCAAGCATGAAAACAGTTCTAAAATTAGGTGGAACTAACATTGGCGGAAAAGATTACATTCAGGTATATGGAGCAGGTTCTATTGGTCGTCAATGGTTCGCATCAATTACAATCAATCCATAATTAGACTTAACCTTATAATATTAAGATAAAATGATAAAAAATATAAAATGGCTGATGATCGTTGCAATAGCGTTCACAGCATGTAGCAAAAGTGATGACCCAATTGCGGATGCGCCACTAACTGCAGGAACAGCAAATTTTAGTAAATATGTAGCTTTAGGAAACTCGCTAACGGCGGGTTATTCCGACGGAACACTTTTTAAAGAAGGTCAAAAAGGCTCTTGGACTAACATTATAGCACAACAATTTAAACTTGTTGGAGGAGGCGATTTTAAAATTCCTTTTATGGCGGATAATGTTGGAGGATTTACAATTTTAGGGGTTGTACCTCAAGGAGTAGGACCGAGACTCTATTTTAACGGAACGGCTCCTGCGCCTGTAACTGGCCCGCCAACAACTGAAATTTTAAATCCAACAGTCAATGCAGCAGGACCCTATAACAATATGGGAGTTCCTGGAGCAAAAAGTTTTCATTTGTTAGCACAAGGCTATGGTAATCCTGCAGGATTAGCAACTGGAGCATCAAATCCATTTTTTGTTCGTTTCGCATCGAGTCCGTCAGCAACAATTTTGGGAGATGCACTAGCACAAAATCCTACTTTTTTTTCGCTTTGGATTGGAAATAACGATGTTTTGAGTTACGCAACCTCTGGAGGAACAGGAGTAAACCAATTAGGAAACACAAATCCTGCAACTTATGGCGGTAATGATATTACTGATCCAACTGTTTTTGGAAGTGTGTATAACAATTTAATTAATTCGCTTACCGCAAGCGGAGCAAAAGGAGTAGTTGGAAACATTCCTTATGTTACTTCTATCCCATTTTTCACAACTGTTGGGTATAATCCAGTACCGCTTACAGCAGCACAAGCAGCAGCCTTAAATAGTGGCTACGCTCCATATAATGGAGGTTTAGTTGCTGCGAAAAATTTGGGGTTAATTACTGAAGCGGAAAGAGTACAAAGAACAATTAATTTTGTAGTTGGAAAAAGTCCAGTTGTTATGATAGATGAATATCTTACTGACATAACTGCTGTTAGTCCAGCATTAATAAATATGAGACAGACAACAAGTACGGATTATATTGTTTTAAGTTCACAAGGAGTTTCTGCTCAGGCTCACCTTTTTGCTGGTAATGGTACATCAGGTGCACCATTACAAGATAGATGGGTTTTGTCAAAAAATGAAGTTATGGAATTAAAAATCGCTACCGATGCTTATAACGTTTCGATAAAATCATTATCGGCAGCAAAAGGGTTAGCCTTTGTTGATACAAACGCATTATTGAGCCAAGTAGCAAACGGTGGAATTAGTTTTGGTAACTATCAAGTAACTTCATCTTACGCAACTGGTGGAGCGTTTTCTTTAGATGGAGTTCACCCATGTCAAAGAGGATATGCACTAATTGCTAACAAATTTTTAGAAGCAATAAACACAACTTATGGTTCTAATTTGAAACCTGTAGATTTAGGGTCGTATCCGATTCAATATCCAAGTTATTTGCCTAACTAATAACTGGAATTATAATTATAAGAAAAGACTGTTGTAAAACAGTCTTTTTTTTGTTTTAATTTTTATAATATCAAAATAGAATTACTTTTTCGATCATCGAATCTTCTTTTAAAATGATCTCATAATATTTTTCTTCATTAAATAATTGTCTAGCAAATTCGGCATTCAGATATTTTTTAACAATAACTTTATTGTTCGATAAGTTTAGTTCAACTCCACTTTTGTTAATAAAACGCTGTAAACTTTCAAAATAAGAATCTTTTTTTGATAAATTTTCAAGCATTTTTTCAAAAGTTAGCCCTTTAAAAGCATTTCGGTTTTTGTCTAATTGTTCAAAAACAAAATGTCCAATAATTCCAGATTGTAAAACAAAAGGTAAAACTTCGTCTTTTTGGTCTCCATCAATTGGCACAAAAACATCTGGAACAATGCCACCACCTCCATAAACAATTTTGCCTTTTTTAGTTTTAAATCTCAAAGAATCATTAACTTTTATATTGTCTTTTTTATACAATTCGCCACTTGCAAACCGTTTGTCAAAATCTTTAGAATACTCTTCTTTACCTTTATTATATGGTTTTTGAATTGAGCGACCTGTTGGAGTATAATATCTAGCAATGGTTAATCTAACCGCAGATCCATCTTCGAAATCCATTTCGCGTTGTACCAAACCTTTTCCAAAAGAACGCCGCCCAACAATAGTTCCACGATCATTATCTTGAATGGCTCCTGCTAAAATTTCGCTAGCAGATGCAGAGTTTTCGTTAATCAAAATGGTTAGTTTTCCTGTTTCGAAACTTCCTTTTTCAGTTGCAAATGTTTTATCAATTCTGCCTTTTTTGTTTTTTGTAAAAACAATTAGTTGTTTGTCTTTTAAGAATTCATCAGCAATTTCGGAAGCAATTTCTAAAAAGCCACCACCATTATCACGTAAATCAACCACCAAAGATTTTGCGCCTTGCCGTTGAAGTTTTGTTAATCCCGCTTTAAATTCATTATAGGTAGTTTCTGCAAAACGATTAATTTTTATATAACCCATTGTAGGATTTAATAAAACAGCAATATCAACACTTTTTATCGGAATTACTTTTCGAGTGATGTTGAATTTTAATATTTTTTGAATACTTTTTCTAAAAATAGTTACCTGAACTTTAGAATCTTCTTCGCCTTTGAGTTTAGCATACAAACTATCATTTTTGATTTTATTTCCAAAAAGTTTAAATTTATCTGCATACAATATTCGATCACCTGCCAATAATCCAGATTTTTCTGCTGGACCATTTTCAATTGGTTTGATGACAGCAACTGTGTCTTTATAAACATAGAAATTTACACCAATTCCAACAAAATCGCCTTTCATGGATTGTGCTTCGAGTTCTTGCTCTTTTGGTGGAATGTAAACAGAATGCGGATCTAGTTTTGCGAGAATATTATCTACGGTTAAATCAACAATCGAGTCGGTATTAACATTATCAACATATTCATTATTGATGAAATCTAATAATCTATTGAGTTTGTTTGTATTATTTTTTTTGGAAAAAGAAACGGGTTCTATAGGAAAGTTTATAAATTTTCCCAAAAAAATGCCAGCCGCCAAAAGCGAAAAAATAAAAATAGGAATATATTTGAGATTAATTTTCATTTTTTTTACAAATCTAAAGAGGTTTCGAAGTTTAAAATCATAACAAAAGTGAAAATTTTCTAAATTATATAAATAATTGGTTTTATAAATCCAAAATTTCAATTTGCTCCACAATAACACCTGCTTTTGTTAAAAAATCAATTCCAGATGTGTCACTATACCCCATTTGATAGACAACTCTTTTGATACCCGATTGATGAATGAGTTTACTACATTCTTTGCATGGCGAAAGTGTGATATACAATGTGGCACCTTCGCAAGTTTGTGTGGAACGAGCCACTTTTAGAATTGCATTTGCCTCAGCATGAAGAACATACCAATTTGTTAAACCTTCTTCGTCTTCGCAACAATTTTCAAATCCCGACGGAGTTCCATTATATCCATCGGAAATAATCATGCGGTCTCTAACAATAATTGCTCCAACTTGCTTGCGTTTGCAATACGATAGTAAACTCCATTCTTTAGCAATTCGAAGATAGGCTTTGTCGTATTTATTTAGTTTTTTTTGTTCCATTTTTACGGAAAAGTTTGGTATTATCTGTTCCAAATCGGACTTTGAATGATTAGCGGAATTACAACTCCAATAACAAACGCTGACATTACGAGCGTAAAATCACGTTTTGAAAATCGAAAAACTGTTTGCACAATAAACGAAAGTATTAAAACTACAAAAACAATTATTAGTTGCGATGTTTCGATTCCGAGAGCAAATTCCAATAATGGAACTATTTTTCCTGAAGGTTTTCCTGAAAGAATGGTGTTAAAATAATTAGAGAAACCCAATCCGTGAATGATTCCAAAAAATAAGGTTACAAATCCAACCACGCCAATACTTTCGTTTTTAGATGATTTTCCTGCCGTAAAAAGATTGAATATCGCAGTAATTAGAATTGTAATAGGAATCATGAATTCCACCAAGTTTACTTTTATAACAATTATACCAAAAACAGATAGAATTAAGGCTAACGTATGTCCAACAGTGAAAATAGAGATTAAAAATAATATTTTTTTCCAATCTTTGAAGGCGTATGGAACGGTTAGTGCAATAAGAAAAAGCACGTGATCATAAGCGCGAATGTTTAGTACATGACGGATTCCGATTTCGAAATAGACCCAAAATTCTGACATTTTTTATAATTTATGAAATTGATTTCAAATTTACACTTTATTTTGAATTATTGAATTTCAGCCTCAAAAACTATTGTGTTAAAAAGTTTGCAAATAATTTTTATAAAATTTGAAATAGAAGTACATTTGTGCTTTAATTAAAACATATAATATGTCATTTTCAGATTTATTCGATAGCGAATTCAAAAGTAGAAACAAAGGTCATTTTTCAGCAATTGTTCGTGTGGCTATTGCCGATGGTGCTTTGAGTGTGGAAGAAAAACAATTTTTAGACAAACTCAAAACACGTTTAGAAATTTCGGATTCCGAATACGATGAAATTCTCGAAAACCCTCTAAAATACCCAATTAATCCGCCCTTTTTACATTCACAACGTTTAGAACGTTTATTCGATTTGTCACGAATGGTTTATGCCGATCATATTTTGGGTCCAAAACAAAAAGAAATTTTAACACGTTTTGCTCTAGCATTGGGATTTACTCCTGGAAATGTGAGTTTTATTGTAGATAAAGCATTGTCATTATTGGTTTTAGATGTCGATTTGGATACTTTTTTATTCGAAATGCAGCATATGAATAAATAGATTTAGATTCTAAAATATCTAAAAGCCCTTTTTCAAGGGCTTTTTTTTATAAAACGAATTGCCTTATATGGTTTTATAAATCAGATACTCGCTTTCATAAATTCTTCTGCTTTTTCTACCATATTATAACTTCCACAGAAAAACGGTACACGTTCATGTAATTCGGTTGGTTTAAGTTCCATTATTCTAGTAAAACCGTTACTTGCTTTTCCACCTGCTTGTTCGGCAACAAACGCCATTGGGTTGCATTCGTACAACAAACGTAATTTTCCGTTTGGTGATTTAGAACTTGTTGGATAAATATAGATGCCACCTTTTATCATATTTCGATGAATATCCGAAACCAAACTTCCGATATATCGCGATGTATAAGGTCGATCGCCCTCTTCTAGTTGGCAATATTTCAAATAATTTTTAACACCTTGCGGAAAATGAACATAATTTCCTTCGTTTATAGAATAGATGTTTCCGTGTTTTGAGAACTTCATATTTGGATGTGAAAGATAAAAAGTTCCAATTGCTGGATTTAAGGTAAAACCATTTACGCCATAACCAGTAGTGTAAACCAACATAGTCGAAGTTCCATAAATTACATAACCAGCAGCAACTTGTTGAGTTCCTGGTTGCAAAAAATCGTCGAGCGTAACTGGCGTTCCAACAGGTGTAACACGCCTATAAACCGAAAAAATGGTTCCGACAGAAACATTTACATCTATATTTGAGGAACCGTCTAAAGGATCCATTAAAACTACATATTTGTTATTATGATTATTATCCGAGCCCGAAACGGTAATAAATTCATCGTTTTCTTCAGAAGCGATTCCGCAAACAATTTCTCTATTTATGAGGGTTTGAATAAAAACTTCATTAGCATAAACATCGAGTTTTTGTTGGTCTTCGCCCTGAATGTTTTGTTCTCCAGCCGCTCCAACAATATCTACTAAACCTGCTTTGTTAACTTTGTAGTTAACGACTTTTGCCGCCAAACGAATAGAATTTATAATTCTCGAAAGTTCTCCTGAAGAGTATTGAAAAGCATTTTGATTTTCTATTATAAATTCACCAAGTGTTTTGTTGCGTTCTTCCATTTCGATATCGTTATAGTTGTTTGGCAAATATCGGATATAATTTTAAATGAGAGTGAATTTAATTATGATAAAATTAAACCATAAACTATGATTTAGAAATTTTTAGATAAATTTCGAATATATTTTTATAAATCAAAATAAAAAACTATTTTTGCAAACTTAATTAATAGAGGTCGAGTACCTCAAAATTTAATCATTAGATTATGTCAGTAAAAATTAGATTACAAAGACACGGAAAAAAAGGAAAACCTTTTTACTGGGTAGTAGCAGCAGATGCTCGTTCGAAAAGAGATGGTAAATATTTAGAGAAAATCGGTACTTACAATCCAAACACCAATCCAGCAACAGTAGATTTAAACCTAGATGCTGCTGTAAAATGGTTACATAACGGTGCGCAGCCAACAGATACTGCAAGAGCAATACTTTCTTACAAAGGAGCTTTGTTGAAACACCACCTTGATGGAGGAATTCGCAAAGGAGCATTAACTCAAGAACAAGCAGACGTTAAATTAACGGCATGGTTAGATGCAAAATCGGGTAAAGTAGATGCTAAAAAAGATGGATTAACAAAAGTACAAGCTGACGCAAAAGCAAAAGCATTGAAAGCGGAACAAGCAGTAAATGCTAAGCGTTTAGCAGATGCAGTAGCTGCAGAAGCAGCCGCAAACACTCCAGAAGTTGTTGAAGAAGAAGTTGAAAAAACTACCGAAGATGTAGTTGCCGGGGCGGAAGAAACTCCAGAAGCAGAAGAGAGTAACGAAACTACAGAAGCATAATTTACTAGCGAAAATGCGTAAAGAAGATTGTTTCTATTTAGGTAAAATCGCAAAAAAATTTAGTTTCAAAGGAGAAGTCCTAATCTATTTAGATACCGATGAACCTGAGTTATACGAAAATATGGAATCAGTATTTGTTGAATTCAACAAAAATCTGGTTCCTTTTTTTATTCAGAATTCTTCACTCCACAAAAACGATTTCCTTAGAGTTAGTTTCGAAGAAGTCAATAACGAGCAAGATGCTGATGCCATACTCAATAAAGAAGTGTATTTGCCCTTGAGTACTTTGCCAAAACTTTCGGGCAATAAATTCTATTTTCATGAGGTTATTGGTTTTGAAATCGAGGATAAACGAGTCGGAATTTTTGGAATCGTTCAATCAATAAACGACTCATCGGCACAACCACTTTTTGAAGTTTTGAATGGAGAAGTAGAAATTCTAATTCCAATGATTGATCAGTTTTTAGTAAAAATTGATCGTGAAAACAAAAAAGTTATCATGGATTTGCCAGAAGGCTTAATCGAAATGTATCTTTAATATATTGTTAGATTTTTAGAATGTAATTTTTGTAAAACGTTTGTATTCAGAGATCTAAAACCTTTATTCCTAAATTAACCTTGTTTCAATTCAAACAATTTTCAGTTCAAGACGACAAATGCGCTATGAAAATTGGTACAGATGGCGTTTTATTGGGTGCTTGGTGCCCAATTGACAATAATCCCAAATCGGTTTTAGATATTGGAACTGGAACTGGTATTATTGCTTTAATGCTAGCACAACGTTGCCAAGCAGAGCAAATTGATGCTCTGGAAATCGACGAAAAAGCCTATGAACAAGTAACCGATAATTTCGAAAATTCTCCTTGGTCAGATCGATTATTTTGTTTTCATGCGGGTTTAGATGAGTTTATAAATGAGCCTGAAAATGAGTACGATTTGATTGTCAGTAATCCTCCTTTTTATACTGAAAATTTTAAGACAAATAATGAAAGTCGTGATTTAGCACGTTTTCAAGATGCCATGCCGTTTGAGGATTTAATCGAAGCAGCCGATTTATTACTTTCCGAAGATGGAATTTTTGCGGTTATTATTCCATATAAAGAAGAAGAAAATTTTATAGATTTATGTGCCGAAGTAGAACTTTTTCCGATACAAATAACCCGCATAAAAGGATCTCATATATCTCCAATTATCAGAAGTTTATTAGCGTTCAAAAGATATGAAATACCAGTTTCAACCCAAAATGAACTGGTTATAGAAATTAATAGGCACGAACATACTAATGAATACAAGGAATTAACAAAGGATTTTTACTTAAAGTTTTAAAATAAAACTATTATTTTCTTTTTTCTAAAAAAAAACGTTTGATTATCTCGGCACAATCATTTGCCAAAACTCCCGAAACAAATGTAGTTTTTGGATGAAGTTTTGTTCCCATTTTTTGAAAACCACGATTTTCATCCGTCGCTCCAAATACAATTTTAGAAATTTGACTCCAGTACAAAGCCCCAGCGCACATTTGGCAAGGTTCGAGCGTTACATACAGCGTGCAGTTTATCAAATACTTACCTCCAAGAAAGTTTGCCGCAGCAGTTATGGCTTGCATTTCGGCATGAGCCGTCACGTCATTCAGTAACTCGGTAAGGTTGTGGCTTCGTGCTATTATTTTATTATCTACTACAATTAAGGCTCCCACAGGAATTTCTCCTTTCTCGAAAGCGATTTCGGCCTCGAAAAGCGCTTTTTTCATAAAATATTCGTCGGTAAAGATATTTAACATGGTGCGAAAATACGATTTTTATGAAGCAGTTAACGTTTTTAGGACATAGATAAAATATTACCTCAAAGTACGCCCTCGCATTAAGACCACAGCAAATTGCTATGGAAGTAGGACTTTGTTTATATAATGCGTTGTTTGTTGTTCGCTGTTACTTTAAAGCAAATGCAAACGATAGCAACAGCGAAGCATTTGTTCGTGGAGCAGTTTTTGAAGCACTAGAAACTATCGATATTGTTCAACTAATTCTAGGAAGTGAACAAATAGTAACTCAACTAGCCGAAAAATGTGCAACCAAAAACATAAACTTTGTAAAAGCAGTTTATGGATTAACCAAAAAAGTCGTAACA
>JAYUFL010000008.1:0-2620 GCA_043738745.1 Bacteroidota bacterium | reverse complement strand
ATGAAAAGTTGGATGAAAAGTTGGATGAAAAGTTGGATGCAAAGTTGGATGAAAAGTTGGATGAAAAGTTGGATGAAAAGTTGGATGAAAAGTTGGATGAAAAGTTGGATGAAAAGTTGGATGTAAAGTTATATAATGTAGAAAATGTGTTTAATAAAGATAAGTTTGTAACAATGCTGGCAAATAAATATAATGGAGAAGAAGCAAGTGACTATTATATATCAGAAAAATTAGATGGTATGAGAGCAATTTACGATGGTTATACTAATACTTTTATATCAAGGAATAATAAACCAATAACTGCTCCTTCGTTTTTCACTAAAGATTATCCTAAGGATATAATATTAGATGGTGAATTATTTATTTCAAGGAATAACTTTAAAGGGACTGGTATATTTAGAAAAAAAATACCAGTTGATTCTGAATGGAAAAATGGTATATATATGGTATTTGATGTACCATTAATAAAGTTACCATTCGAAGAACGCTATGAATATATGAAATCTATATTTCAAACAAAATTTTTAAAAATTGTAGAACATACCAAAATAAAGAACTTTGAACATATGTATTCTATTCACAATAAATTTGTTTCTGAAGGAGCTGAAGGTAGTATGCTAAGAAAAAAAGGTAGTTACTATGAACATAAACGAAGTAATACTTTATTAAAAATAAAAGAATTTTTCGATGATGAAGTTTTAGTAATCGGTTATGAATTAGGTGAAGGTAGAAACAAAAATGTATTAGGCGCATTGCATGTAAAATGGTTAGATAATACAATTGGAACTAATGAATTTAAGGTTGGTTCCGGTTTTAATGATATACAAAGACAACAGTATAAAATATTATATCCTAAAGGAACAATTATAACTATAAAATACTGGGAAATCGATACAAAATCAAAAAAACCTAGATTTCCTATATTTATGAATATAAAACCTATTGAATAACCTATACAATTTTTATCTAACAAACAATGAACTCAGTAAACCGACATAATTTTAAACAAGGACTTAATGATGATATCCGTTCCATCCCATTGATTTTTATACGTCGTTTCAATCATGCAAAAAATGTCATTCATAACTACCATGTTATCCCATAAAAATAAAAAAAAACGTGTTACATTTATTACGTAGACTTGCATTTATTACACTTACATTTAACTTTTTTTTGAAAGTCGAATTATATGCGATCGTGTATTTTTTTTTTTTGAAAGTCGAATTATATGCGATCGTGTATTTATTATCGATAAATTTAGTGTATTTTAATATTCTGTATTATAATATTTAAATTGACATAAAATCACAAAAGTTGAAATTAAACTAATTGCACATGATAGTAACCATTGTATGTTTCTATAAATCAAACTGACTATACTTTCTTTTTCATCAATAATATTAATTAAGATTGACATTATAAAAAAAGAGTCTGTAAAAACCATGCAAACAAATGATGTTAAAGATAATCCTTTAACGGACTGTCTTGAATTATTATTATAGATTTGACTCATTTTACTAGTCATGAATAATATACTTGAGCACCATGCTAACATTTCTATTAATAGTATATCTTTATATACAGTTACATAAATTAGGAGTATTATTACTATTGTAGTAACTGTACAAGTCACTTCTGTTTCAAATGCTGTTAAAGGCATATATATATCTTCTATACGATAATATAGTAATTGTAGCATCAAAATTGTAGTAATTACAAGATGATGAATTCCTACATATATTATTGTAATATTAGACCCTTTTATATTTGCAATACATAAACTAATAATTCCACCAATTAATAGTTGATAATACAGAAAATAACTTACCGCATCACTACTTTTATTTTTGTAATTCTTGTAAATTTGGGGTATAGCTATTCCCCCCCACAATACTAAATTACACAATCCAAATACTAAAGATAATGATTCTCCTAATAACATTCTAAATATATATATATTATTAATTTTCATTTTAATTTAACATTACACACTTTTACACACACACACTTTTACACACTTTTACACACATAATACTAAAGAAAAAAATTATTAATAATTGTTTTAAATTTTCAAGGGTGTAAACAAATAATATAATAATACTACAAGTATAATTTTATAGATATTAATTTCATTATTCATCAATTTACCATTTAAAAATGTATTTTGTTTAAACAACACATGTGTTAAAATTCCTAAAGGAATTAATGATAAATAAAATGTATCTCTTTTAATTTTTAAAAATGATGTTAGATAAGGTTCTAATAAATATGCTATAATAAATGTACCTATTAAATCAAAAAGTGATATACCTTTTCCTTGACTATTTAAAAATTCATTAGTAGAATCTAATTTTATACGATATTGTCTTAAATTTTGTATATCAAAATTACTTTCCATTATTTTATAGTATATAAAATAAATTATTTTATTAATTTTATTTGTTGTTTTTTCGTGTGGTTCAATTTTCTTTGTTGAAAAATTATTCATTACAAAATAATAACATTATAATTTTTATTGTTATTATTGTTATTATTGTTATTATTGTTATTGTTATTTAATAAAAACTGTTTTATTATAATAACAATAACAATAATAACAATAATAACAATAATAACAATA
>JAYUFL010000007.1:0-7312 GCA_043738745.1 Bacteroidota bacterium | reverse complement strand
TTAATGTGTCCAATTGCGCATTATTGAATGTTTTATCATCAAAATCGTTGCTGTAATTTTGCAATTGATTTTGGAAATTGGGAACGGCTTGTGTCATTCCTTTTTTATTAAACCAAGCATATTGAAAATTTCTATTTTTGTAAAACAAATGAACTTCTTTTGCTACATTTTCATTTTCTGGATTGTTTTTGAAAAATGAATTTATAGCCAATTCGTCTAGAAATATATCGGTGTAATTTTGGGTTTTTATTGTTGTTGCAACAATTTTATTTTCTTTTTTGCAACTAATAAAAACCATGGAAATTAATATTATGTAGATTGTTTTTTTCATAGATTATGTTTTGTTAGAATGTTTTTGAATTTCTTCTATTTCACATTTTTCTTTTTTAATATCTTGACGCACAAATGCAAAAATGCTCATATAAACATTGGCTATCCAAACCAATGAAAATAAAGCAATTACATAGCCAAACCAATTATTCATTAGTAATTTATAATCAGAAAAAAATATGAAAAACAAGGTTACATAATGGCTGAAACAATATTCGCAAGTAAAAAGATAGAATATTTTGCGTTGAAATAGTGTTTTAGAATTCTGACTTTTTCGAACACAAAAATCTCGTGGTTCCTTAAAAATTTCTTCATGAGTAACCGTCCAAGCCACGCACGAAATTGGAATTGCAAGAATAAAAAGCCAAATTATTTGTGTAAATAAATCCATTATTTTAGACTTGATTCAATACAATTAAAAAATTCATCAATAAAAATTTTAGCATAATGATCGGTTTCTTGTTTATTGGTTGGAACACCAAAATCATCAAATTTTTCTTGTACTTTAGATACAGGAAAATTGGTCGTAAATGTCCAAGCACGTATTTTCCAAAATATAAATTGCAAATGAGTTAAGGCTTGTAATCCTCCAAAATCGCCAGCCGAAACAGTCGAAAAAGCGATTGGTTTTCTATGCCATTCTTCATACAATAAATCGATTACATTTTTCAAACTAGCAGGAATACTTCCGTTATATTCGGGTGTTACAATAATAACTCCGTCTGATGAAATGATTTTATTTTTAAATTCCAAAGCCACCATACTCGGATTGGGTTGGTTTTGTAAACGTTCTTCAAAAATGGGAAAATTATAGGAAGCCAAATCCAAGATTTCGACAGTTGCCAGTCTATTTTCGTTCAAATAATGTTGAAAATAAAGTGCAACATTATGACTTTTCCGACCCGTTCTAATGCTTGATGAAATAATTGAAATATGATACATAATTTGTTGTTTTTTCTGATTTAGAACATTACAAATTTGATAATCTTAAAGCATTTTTTGTTATATAAAAAGATAGAAAAGTTATGAAATTCGCAGGTTAATGATACAATATAATCAGTTTAATTATCTTTATACCAAATAAACAAAATGGCAACACTAATTTTGGTTCGTCACGGACAATCTATTTACAATCTTGAAAACCGATTTACAGGAAGTTTGGATATTGGTTTGACAAAATTTGGCGAACAAGAAGCACGAATTGCAGGACAAAAATTATGTGATTTTAAATTCGATTTTGCTTATACTTCAAACTTAAAAAGAGCGCAAGAAAGTTTGAGAATTATTCTCGAAGAAATTCATCAAACAAAAATTAAAATCATTGAAAATAGTGCTTTAAATGAAAGAAATTATGGCAATTTACAAAGTTTAAATAAAGACGAAACCATTGCAAAATTTGGGTTGAAACAAGTAGAAATTTGGCGCAGAAGTTATGCTACTCGTCCGCCAGATGGCGAAAGTTTAAAAGACACTTTCAAGAGAACAATTCCGTATTATAAACTAGAAATTGAACCCAAATTAAAATTAAATAACACAATTTTGATTGTGGCTCACGGCAATAGTTTGCGTGCTTTGGTTATGTATTTAGAAAATATTAGTCAAGAAGAAATTTCAAATTTGAATATTTCGACTGGAATTCCAAGAAAGTATGTATTTGATGAAAATTTGAAAATTTTGGAAGTGAAATATTTGTGAAATTGTGTAATTAAATTTATTGTATTTTGTTATCCTGCAAGGTCAAAAAAGACCTTGCAGGATTGTTAAAATATTATTTTCAAACATCAGCCAATTTCCACAACCAAACGGCGTTTTTTTGATTCAGTTTTTGAAATTGCATAACTACCAAATTAAATCCTTTTTTGCTCATTCGCCAATCGATATTTATGGAATTATGATTTATATCAAAAACATAAATTTTCTTGAAATGAAATTTACTTTCTATTCCAACCAAATGACAAATTGCAATGGCATTTTTTATTGATTCTTCAATTTCATTAACAGATATTTCTTGAATTAGTTTCAAATCAAATATAGAATATTTTAATTTAGAATGTAAAATTGATTCTTTCAATTCTTTTAGAAATGACAAATAGTTTTCGGTGGCATAAGGAACAATAGCGTGGTTTTTCATTTTTGAAATTGTTTAAGAAATTGCTTTTAATTCTTCGAATAATACTTTTTGTTTATCTGATAATTTTTCTGGAATTTGTATTTGAATCAGAATATAAAAATCGCCAAAAGTTCCTGTTTTTTCATAAACTGGCATTCCTTTTCCTTTTAATCTTATGGTTTTTCCGTTTTGCGTTCCAGCAGGAATTTTAATTTTTAATTTACCCGATAAGGTTTCAATAATTACATCATTTCCCAAAACTGCATCATACAAATTGATGATTGTTGTTTGATATAAATCATTGCCTTTGCGAATGAATTTTGAATTATCAATAACCCGAATTCTTACAAACAAATCACCACGATTGGCATCTGAACTTCCTTTTGCACCTTTATTTTTAATACGCAATTGCTGATCAGTATAAGCACCAGGTTTTGTGGTAACCCGAAGTTTCTCGTTTTCGAGTTGAATAATTCGGCTTGTTCCTGAGAATGCTTCTTCGAGCGAAATTTCCATTTCGGTTTCATAATCTCCGCCTTTTCTGGCTTGATTTTGTTTCGAATTTCCGCCATGTTGTTGCGCAAAAAACTGCTCGAAAAAATCAGAAAAATCTTCTTGATTGCCACCACCAAAACCTTGATTTCCTTGACGTGATTGCTGATTTGGGTTTCGTTGTTGGTTTTGATTTTGTTGATTTTGTTGCCAATTTTCGCCCAAATCATCATATTGTTTTCGTTTTTCGGAATTTCCTAAAACTTCGTTTGCTTCGTTGACTAATTTGAAACGTTCTTCGGCTTTTTTGTCCCCCAAATTTTTATCTGGATGATTTTTTTTAGCCAAAGTTCGATACGCCTTTTTCACTTCGGCAGGTGTGGCTTTTTTATCGATTTCTAATATTTTGTAATAGTCTTTGTAATCCACGATTTAAATAAATTTGTTTTAATTAATTTAGAATTTGACTATCATTTTTCCAGTATTATCGCCACTAAATAAACCAATTAATGCCGTTGGTAAATTATCAAAACCATTATCGATAGTTTCAGTAAATTTTAATTTCCCGTCTTTTACCCATTCACTTAAATGTTCCATGCCATCAGGAAACGATTCACTATAATTACCAACAATAAATCCTTGCATTAACACACTTCTGGTCAATAACATAGGTTGAATTCTTGGTCCAACAGGAATTTCTGTACTATTGTATAATGAAATCTGTCCGCATAAAGCAATTCTAGCATTAAAATTGATATTGGCAATAACTGCATCGGATATATCTCCGCCTACATTATCATAATAAATATCTACATCATTTGGACAAAATTTGGCAATATCGTTTTTTAAATCTTTAGAAGTTTTATAATTTATGGCTTCATCAAATCCAAATTTATCTTTTAATAAATTCACTTTTTCGTCTGAGCCAGCAATACCAATTACGCGACAACCATGAATTTTTGCAATTTGTCCCACTACAACTCCAACTGCACCTGCAGCCCCAGAAACAACAACCGTTTCGCCTTTTTTGGGTTTGCAAATGTGGATTAAACCAAAATAAGCCGTTAATCCAGTCATTCCTAAAACACCTAAATAATAACTTTCTGGCGCAATTTTTACATCAATTTTACGCAAACCTTTTTCGGTAGCCACCGATTGTTCTTGCCAAGGCAACATTCCGACTACAATATCTCCAGTCTTGAAATTACCCGATTTACTTTCCAAAACAGTTGCCGTTGCACCACCGTGAATGGCTTTATCAATCTGAAAAGGTTCTGCATATGATTTTGCATCGTTCATTCGACCACGCATGTAAGGATCGACCGAAAAATAATTGGGTTTTAGTAAAACTTCACCATTTTTAATTTCGGATAATGTTATAGTTTCGGTTCTGAAATTTGCAATATTTGGAGTTCCTTTTGGTCGAGATGCTAATACGATTTGTTTAGTTTTCATTGCAATATTAATTTAAAAATTACTATTATTTGTGACCCAAAATAGCCAATAATTCTTTGGCAACCGCTTCTGATGATTGCGGATTTTGTCCTGTAATTAGCAAACCGTCTGTTACAACATAACTTGTCCAATCTTCTTTTTTGGAATAAATTCCACCTTTCAATTTCAGTTCATCTTCAAGCATAAAAGGAACAATTTTGTCTAATTTGACTGCTTTTTCTTCGGTATTCGAAAAACCTGTAACTTTTTTTCCTTTTACCAAAAACTCGCCATCTTCATCTTTAACATTCAATAAAACCGATGGAGCGTGACATACTGCTGCCACTGGTTTTTTGGCATCCCAAAACTCTTCAATCAAACTGATCGAATCCTCATCTGTTGTTAAATCCCACAATGGACCATGACCGCCAGGAAAGAATACAGCATCAAAATCATTGGAATCTATATCCTCAAGTTTCAATGTATTTGCCATTAATCCCAATAAAACTTCATCTTTTTTGTAACGAATTGTTGACTCGGTTTGATTTTCTGGAGCATCACTTTTTGGATCGATTGGTGGTTGTCCGCCTTTTGGTGATGCCAAAGTAATTTTGGCTCCAGCATCTTTAAAAATATAGTATGGATTAGCAAATTCTTCTATCCAAAAACCGGTTTTGCCGTCTGTATTCCCTAATTTGCTGTGCGATGTAAGTACGATTAGTATTTTCATTTTTATTATAATTTAATTTTACCTTGTGTTGAATCGATAGTAGTGTCGCCTGTAATTACAGAGGCAATCATTTTAAAAAAGTTAATCATTTTTCCGTTTTCATTATCCCAATAATTGGCGGTTTTAGTAGTTGCTTTTATCAATGAAATATTTTTATCATCGACGCCATCTTTGAACCAAATTTTTAATAATGGGTTCCATAATTCTGTAATTTTATTTTTGTCTAAAACAATATTTGCATCAGCATTCACTGATAAATAGGCATTTTTTTCGGGACAAGAAAAATACAATTGCACATTATTATTGGTTTCAATATCTTTATTTCTATCGCTGTCTAATCCGCTGAAAAACCAAATATTCCCTTCATTATCAACAGATTGAGCAGTCATTATTGTGGCGGAATCAATGTTTTCGTTTTTTGAATCTGTTTTAAAAAAACAAAATTTAACGTCATCCACCATTTTTTTTAATTTGATAATGCCTTCTTCTCTGTTTAAATTTTCTATTTTGTTCATATTTTTATAATTATTTATAAAATAAAATTCTGAATAATCATTTTATATTTTTAATTAACGACTATCTAACTCGTGTACCTATTCGTTGGTCATTGGCGGAAAGTTGGAAAACCCCAATGTTTTAGATGTAATTGTGCCAACTTAACAAATCAATAACAAATGATTAAACAGAATTTAGATTAAATTTCAAAATGTACTTCGGACGTTATTGGAATATTCAATACCTTAGAAATCAAGCAATTTTTTTCGGCATCTTTAGTAATGGTTGCAAAATCTTCGGCATTAATGCCTGGAACTGCTCCTGTAATATTGAGATGAATTCCTGTTATGCTCAAACCTTCCATTGATAAAGTGGCTTCGGTATCGAGTTTATTGGCGGTAATTCCTTTTGCGTTTAGCATAGACGAAACAGCCATTGTAAAGCAACCAGCGTGCGCCGCTGCTAACAATTCTTCTGGATTTGTGCCTTTTTCGCCTTCTTCGAAACGGGTTTTGAAACTGTAATTTGTGCTTTCCAAAACACCACTTTGTGTGGATAATGTTCCTTTTCCTTCTTTGAGATTTCCTTCCCAATGGGCTTTTGCTGTTCGTATCATTTTTAAATTTTTTAATTTTTTTTTGCTCTCAAATTTTTCAGATTTTTCAGATTTTTGATTTTTGATTTTTTTTTATTTTTTTTTGCCCGCAGATTTTTCAGATTTCCGCAGATTTTATTTATTTACTTTTCGATACTTCCTATTTGTTGGTTTGCGTGAAGGATTGAAGTGGAAATCTTTTTTTGGCGATTTTTCTTCGCCAAAAAAAATTGGGAACGAAAAGCCTGACCCGATTTTTCTTCGGGTCACGCCCACCCGAGCCTGCAAGTGCGAATTGACAAAGTAAATAATGCTACATCGGATCTGATAATTCGCTAATTCGGATTAATTTTCTGTTTACAAATTCCTGAATTCCGAGTTCGGATAATTCACGACCGTAACCCGAATTTTTGGTGCCGCCAAATGGCAAATCGGCTTCTGTCCAGGTGGGATGATTGATGAAAACCATTCCCGTATCTATTTGATTTGCAATGTTTCGAGCCCGTTCTATATTGGACGAAAATATAGAACAACCCAAACCATAACTGGAATCGTTGGCGAGTTTTATGGCTTCGTTTTCGTCTTTTACAACAAAATAAGAAGCGACTGGACCAAATAATTCTTGATAATACACAGGATTTTCGGGTTTGATATTCGTAATAATTGTGGGTTGCATAAAAGCACCTTCACGGTTGCTACGGGTGCCACCCAAAACTAATTTTGCACCAGCATCGATAGCACTTTTAACTTGTTCGGCAATGTGAACTGCGGCTTCTTCGCTAGAAAGTGGTCCTAATTCGGTTTTTGGATCCATTGGGTCACCGACGACCAAATTTTTCATTTTTTCGGTAAATTTTTTCAGAAATTCGTCTGAAACTTCTTCTAAAACGATAAATCTTTTGGAGGCAACGCAACATTCGCCATTATTATTTATTCGACCAATAATTCCCCAATTTACGGCTTGGTCTATATCGGCATCGTCGAGAACGATAAAAGCATCGCTTCCGCCCAATTCGAGTACCGATTTTTTGATATATTTTCCTGCCTGTTCTGCAATACTTGAACCTGCTTGCTCGCTACCTGTAAGAGAAACGCCTTTGATACGCGTGTCAGAAACCATTGCCGA
>JAYUFL010000006.1:0-2661 GCA_043738745.1 Bacteroidota bacterium | reverse complement strand
ATGCACTTTTTGAATATCAAAGAATGTTATATGAAACTCGATGCAACAACTCCCGAAATTCATTATCGTGGTGGTCGAGTTTTGGATAATTTTGATGCTATTATCCCAAGAATTCGTCCAAGCATAACGTTTTATGGATGCGCTTTGACCAGACAATTCGAGGCTTTGAAAGTTTTTTGTTTGAATTCTGCAGCCGCAATTACGCAATCACGAGACAAATTGTTTTCGTTGCAATTACTTTTAAATCATGGAGTCGATATTCCTACAACTGGTTTTGCCAACTCACCTTTAGATACAGATGATTTAATAAAAATGGTTGGTGGTTCTCCACTTATCGTAAAATTATTAGAAGGAACACAAGGAAAAGGAGTTGTTTTGGCTGAAACAAAAAAAGCAGCCGAATCCGTAATTAATGCTTTCAAAAGTTTGAATGTCAATATATTAGTTCAAGAATTTATTAAGGAAGCCAACGGAAAAGATTTACGATTATTTGTAATAGACGGCAAAGTTGTTGCTTCAATACAACGTGAGGCATTGCCAGGAGAATTTAGAGCTAACATTCATTTAGGTGGCACTGCATCGGTCATAAAACCAACTCCTGAAGAAAAGAAAATTGCTATAAAAGCAGCAAAAGCTATGGATTTAAAGGTTGCAGGTGTAGATATTATTCGTTCCTCGAAAGGGCCATTATTACTTGAAGTAAATTCTTCTCCAGGATTAGAAGGAATTGAAGGCGCAACCAACAAAGATATTGCTGGAGAAATGATATTGGCGATTGAAAAGAATTTTAAAAACCACTTAACTCCAAAAGAGGGAATTATTTCTAAATAATATGAATGAATACTTCGAAATAATTTCTAGATCTGCAGCAATTTATCTTTTTATGATTATTGCTTTACGATTATTTGGCAAGAAAGAATTATCGCAACTCAATACTGCCGATGTAATTCTTATTTTACTAATCAGCAATGCTGTACAAAATGCAATGGTTGGACAAAATACAAGTCTAATTGGCGGAATTGTTGCTGCAAGTGTTTTGTTTATTATTAATTTTGTTTTAAAAAGATTGATGTTCAAATACAAAAAGTTCAGTGATTTTATGCTCGAAAAACCAGAAATTTTAATTCATAATGGTATTTTAGATTTCAAATCTTTAGGTAAGTTAAATATTTCTAACGACGAATTAAAAGAAGCCATGCGAGAACATGGCGTTGAACATTTTGCTGATGTAAAACTTGCAATGTTGGAAATAGATGGAAATATAAGTATAATTTCGGGCGATAAAAACATGAGACAAACCCATTACAAACGAAGAAAAAATCATAAAAATTTGGTTGGAGGCAATTAAAAATCCAAATCGTCTATCATAAAACTACTCAAAAAAGCAACCGATTTTTCTATGTCGTAATGCAATATTCTATCATCTTTTATTAACGGAACTTCATCACGATAAGATTTTAAAAACATTTCTATAAAATCACTTGATTTTAAGGGTCTGCGGTAGTTAATTGCTTGAGAGGCATTCATTAATTCGATAGCCAAAATTCGTTCAAAATTCTCTAAAACTCTAAAACATTTTGTAGCCGAATTGGCTCCCATACTCACATGATCTTCTTGACCATTGCTGGAAACTATGCTGTCAACACTTGCTGGAGTTGACAATTGTTTGTTTTGACTTGCAATACTAGCTGCGGTATATTGCGGAATCATCAATCCTGAATTTAGCCCAGGATTATCAATCAAAAATGCGGGTAAACCTCGTAAACCAGATATTAATTGATAAGTTCTTCGTTCAGAAATACTACCTAATTCTGATAATGCAATTGCCATAAAATCGAGTGCCAATGCCAATGGTTGCCCATGAAAATTACCACCAGAAATAATTTGGTCGCTGTCTATAAATATATTTGGATTGTCAGTTACTGAATTTATTTCGGTCTTGAATACTTTTTTTACATATTCAATTGCATCTTTGCTTGCACCATGAACTTGAGGCATACAACGAAAAGAATAAGGATCTTGAACATGACTTTTAGGTTGACTGATGATTTCACTACCTTCCAAAAACTCATTTATTCTGTTGGCAGTTACTATTTGCCCTTTGTGAGGGCGAATAAAATGTATCAATTCGTTGAAAGGTTCTTGTCGTCCATCAAATCCTTCTAGTGAAATCACACCTATTAAATCGGCTAAATAACTTAATTTTAATGATTTAATTAAAATATGTGCACCATAAGCACTCATAAACTGCGTTCCGTTTAGCAAGGCTAAACCTTCTTTTGATTGCAATCTTATTGGTTGCCAATCGAAATGTTTTAAAATTTCCGATGTATGCACTTTCTTACCACTAAACCAAACTTCACCTTCTCCCAAAAGAGGCAAAGATAAATGTGCTAATGGTGCCAAATCTCCACTTGCTCCTAACGAACCTTGGGTATAAATAACAGGTGTAATATCATTATTATAAAAATCGATTAATCGGTTTACTGTTTCTAGTTGAACACCTGAATATCCATAACTTAAAGACTGTATCTTTAACAATAACATTAACTTAGTGATTTCGTTTGGAACTTCTTCACCTGTTCCACAAGCGTGAGATTTGACTAGATTTTCTTGTAATTTAGTTAAGTTTTCATCATCTATTTTAATGTTACAAAGTGA
>JAYUFL010000005.1:0-7391 GCA_043738745.1 Bacteroidota bacterium | reverse complement strand
GCGCTAATGGTACTGCAATTTGTGGGAGAGTAGGTCGTCGCCTTTCTTTAAATCCTCATCATTATGTGATGAGGATTTTTTTTGTTTATAAGAAAACGGTACAAAGTCCAGCCTTATTAAATGTTCTGAGTCTATGATCTAGTATATGACGTGACAGTCAAATGGGGATGGGATAATGCCTGTCTGTAAAGAAGAGTTTCTGTTTTTATAGATGTTAAATTTAACAACGTTGTTGATATATGGATTTTATGATATTCTGAAATAATTGTTAGTTTATAAATTATATAACAGATTTATAGGTTAGTATTGATTTAACTCTTTTGAATTATTTATTAATTTAAAGAATTCTGAGCGGTTTTCGATACTCATAACTTCATAAATCGATTTTAAGTGATATTTTACTGTATTTTCAGAAATAAAAATAGTATTGGCTATTTCTTTATTTGATTTGCCTTGTTGTAATAAATTTATGATTTCTAATTGCCTTTCTGATAAATTAAAATCTGAAAAATTTATTTTTGTGATCCCATGATTATTTAAGTTTGATGTCAGAATTTTTAATTCATCAAAGATTCTGACATTTTCTTTTGCTAACATTTTTTTTTCTGATTTCTCTGATTTTAAAAGTCTAAAAATTGTATAACTTAAAACGATAAGAATGAAAGTAAAAAGCAATAAAAAATTTCTAACATAATTATTAGTTTTCAACTCAAAATCTTTCTTTTGAATTTCGATATCCTTTTCTAGCAACTGTAATTTATTACTATTATCATTTGCATTATAAACAGTATTCATAGAATCTATTTTTTGATAGGTTCTAAAGGCAGCTTTCCAATCATTGTCTTTCATTTGTTGTTCGCGCAACATTTCGTGTAAATAAATTTTATATTTTAAAATAGTATACTTTGTAGCAGCTTGCATGCCTAACTTAAAATCACGTAAAGCTTTATCATGCTCTTTAGTTTCGGCGTATAACTCCATTTTTTTACCATATATAATGGGTAAGTTTTTAGGATTGGCATTGTTCATTAAAACGATAGCTTCATCATATTTTTTTTCCGCTTCTAGAAATCTTTTGTTTTTAAAATCAATATACGCTTCTTGCATAATCATGCCAGCTATATCTCCAGAATCAATATACTTGTAATTGTTTTTTTTAAGAATTTGCATTAATTTATTTGCTTCGTCATATTTTTGAATATCAAAATACACATAAGCTTTTTCTACTATTATATTGGCTTTTACTTCATCCACTTTATCAGATTTTATTCCAATAGTATAGGCGTCATCTAAAGTTTTTAAAGTTTGATTGTAGTTAAATAACGACTTATAAGTATACGACTTCAGTATTAAAACTTTGTATCGCTTGTAATAATCATCTTGATTGTCATCTATATAGGAAACAATAAGTGTTAAGCTTTCATTGGTTTTGCCTTTTTGGTTATTAGAAATTACTTGTTTTTCTAATTGATCAAAATTTAAAGATTGGGCATTAAATTTTAAACTAATTAAAAATAGAAAAACAAAATAGAATATTTTCTGTAGCATTTTTTTAATTTATAGTAATGCAATTTACAAATTTGTACCATTTTAATCAAATAAAAAACACGTTTTAAGTGCTTGTAAATTAATGAAATAATAAATACTACCCACCTGGGTAGTGGGGAATTACCCACATATGTAGTCGTAAAACTACCCGTTAACTACCCCTAAAAAATATTGCTGTTAGAAAAAACAACGTGAAATTTGCAACAAGAAAATACCCCAAGTTTATTTTAAAACAGGAGCAACCGAAAATCCTAAAAAAGAGTAGGGAAATAAAAAATTTTATTTATGAATCAAAAATTCCTTAATCAAAAATGGTTATTTGCACTATTCCTACTCATAGGAAGTATGCAAATACAAGCACAGTGTAATTATGATGCCTATGTTACCACTAATTCTTCAACTTGTGCAAACTATGGTGTATCCATTACGCCAGAACCTACTGTTATTTATAGCAACAATTTTTCCACAGGGCCTTGCGTTTGTACAGATTCTGGAACCTATCAAATTTCTAATGATGCTACATATAATAGTACACTAGGAAATGTGCAAATAGTTCCTGATCAAACTAATAAAAATGGTAAAATAACATTCAATTCATTCGCAACAACTTTACCAAATGATTGGGCATTAAATTTTAGATTCTTTATGACTAATAAATCAGGAGCAGATGGATTTTCTTTCAATTTAGGTAATAACTCTTTTGTAGGAAATAATGAAGATGGTGTCAATCAAGGCTTAGCCATTCGATTTAAAACAAATAGCCAAGATAAAATTTCTGTGGCTTGGAATGGTACAGAATTGCAAACACCAACCGATATGACTATTGAAAAAGGAATATGGATGGATGTAAAAGCTACTGTTATTGCTGGTAAAATTACTTTGTATGTAAACGGGAGAAGAATTACAAATAATTTAGTAATTCCAAGTTATGCTCAAAACAACAGTTACCGCATGATTTTTGCAGCTAGAACTGGTGGCGGTTCAAATAATGTGATTATTGATGATGTTTCTTTTGCAAATGCAGGTGGATTTGAATATTCCATTGATGGTACAACTTACCAAACATCAAATGTGTTTTCAAATATTACTTTACCAGCAAATAGAACGTTACCAATTTGGTTAAAACAAAACGGTTGTGCTGCAAAAGTGAGAGATTTTGTGTACCATTCAATTGGAAATAATGATTTTCTTATTACTCAGGCCGCTGAAGGCAATAACACTTTTTCGTGTAATCCAGATAGAATTAATTTTTTTAGTCCTCCAATTCTTAGTACTGAACCTACGCCATATAAAGACCGACAAAAATATATTTTTACCGATTTAATCTCAAAAAATGGTTATACAATAGGAAACTCAGCAACACAAACAAATACTGGTGTTTTATTAACTAGAGATGAAGGTGAAAATCACGGATATCTTATTGTTGAAAAACCTGAGAGTTTCTCACCTACAGATTTTGAAATTGAGATAAAGCATAAAGCTTTAGCGAAAAGTGGAGCTGATGGTTTTTCAATTAATTTTGGAAACCCAACACCAATTATTAATGGAACTGTAAATGAAGAAGATGGGGTTACTTCGGGACTATCATTACGCTGTAAAACTAATGGACAAGATAGTTTTTCTCTGTTTTATAATAATGTACAATTGGGTGCTACTTATAATCCATCTGGATTAAATCTAGAATCAGGTAGCGCCGTTACTATAAGTTTTTCAGT
Organism: Bacteroidota bacterium; assembly: GCA_043738745.1. Lineage (GTDB taxonomy): Bacteria > Bacteroidota > Bacteroidia > Flavobacteriales > Flavobacteriaceae > Flavobacterium. The sequence continues at coordinate 4,128 of JAYUFL010000005.1, read as the reverse complement.
AATTGGCACAACAGTTAAGGTTTTTGTAAACGGAGCTTATTATCTCCCAATTATGACTGAAACATTACCAGCAAGCTATGCAACTGCAGATTTTAGTACTTATAAGCTTATTGTTGCAGCTAGAACTGGTGGAAATTCAAACGAAAATTTAATTTCAGATCTTTCAATTTATAATTTACAAAAATTACAAGTAAGTAAAGACAATATTACTTTTACAACAATAAGTGCGACAGGAAATGGTACTGCTGTTCTTCCATCGTTTATCAATGTTACTTCAGTTGATGTAGATTCTAGTACACATACTTTAAAATTATACTATAGATTTTTAAATGGTTGTAATTATACTACTCCTTTTTTTGACCAAATTTGTAAATATGCTCCTGCCCAAACATCGGCTCCTGCTACACAGACTGTTTATGGAAATTCCGTAACAGGCGCTAATATTATAACTCCAGCAGCAAACGCATTAACCAATGTTTCGAGTAAAAATTATCGAATTGCTGGAGTAGGATTTTATGCTATTTTAAATGCAACAACAGCACTTCCAACTGGTACTTATGAAGTATTTGTTACAACTAGCTGGAACAATACTGTAAACGATTGTACTAATTCTAAAATAATCGTTCTAGAAGTTAAACCCGTACCTACCCCTACAGGTTATGCTATTCAAGTTTATGCAGGTAATTCACCTACAATAGCTAATCTAACAGCTACTGTAACACCAGGTGGTTCAAACCTTACTTGGTATGATGCTGCAACTGGCGGAAATGTTTTAACAGCTGCATCACCACTTGTTAACGGTACCACCTATTACGTAGAGCAAACTGTTGCAGGGCAAGCAAGTCCACGACTAGCAGTAACGGCTAGAAGAATAGCAGACACTAGTATAAATGTTTGTAACGCTCCAGCTAGTTTAACCTATGCTGGCCTAGAAGCTTCATACACAACACCCACAAATTCGTATTCAGTAGAATGGTTTGCGGATAATAATGCAAATACAGCAAAATATCCTTCGCCATCTTTGGCTACAAGTGGCGTTAAATATATTCATCAAAGAAAAGATGACACTGCAAATGTGACCATGGGTGAAGGTACTGAAACATTAAGTAGTTATTATGTTAATGCCCAAAATAATAATGAGGTGCAATTTTCTAATGGTAAAGATATGGCAGCAGGCCCAATAACAACCGTACCCAAAAGCCCCCTTTATAATCAAGGTAGTAATCAAGCTTTTGATATTAAAAATTGTTGGAATTTGGGTTCATTAAATTCGATATTTTTAGTTACAGACTTTCCTTTAACTACTAATCCTAAGTATACCTTAAGAAAAGGGTTAAGAACTATACCTTTAATTTTTTCTTCGAATCCTGTTGAAGTAAGATTAGGAAGTACAACTGGTAGTATTGTTACCAATATTTTGCAATATCAACCTCATTATGTTCTTCTGGAAGATAAATCATTGTGCAAATTGATTCTTGATCAATTTACTACAGCTCCATTAAAAGCACATACACTTGCTCCAATTTTAAATAATGTTGAGTTTTTTAGAATAGATGATAATAAACCACAGATTTTGATTGGAGAAAACAATGCGATAAAAATATATGATGTTGATAGTTATACAACACCTACACTTACAATCAATAATACTGGTAGAGTTATAGATATTGCACAAACTAACAATGGTGATGTTTTTGCGATAGCTGTAAACGCAAGTAATGTAATAGAATTAGTTTCTTATGATAAAGACGGTAATAATAAAATAATTATCGAAAGTCCAACCGTGACGAGACATATTGAAAATTATGGTGAAAAAGTAATTTGGCCATTAAATAACCAAGGACAAACTTCTGTTACTATGAGTCGTCCATTAGTATCTAATAAAGTTCCAGTTACTGTTAATTTAAACGCTCCATTTGATACAACTATTAGTAACAACTTTGGTACTTTATCAGTTACAAATCCTACTGCTGGTGCTACTTATCAATGGTTAGCTTGTGGTGGTGCTGATATTGTTGGTGCAACAAACTCAAGTTTTACACCAACTGCTGCTGGTTCTTACCAAGTGCGAGTAACAAAAGATACTTGTTTTACTTCAAACGGTACAAATTGTATAAACGTAACAACATTATCAACAAATGATTTCGATTTAAATACAAAATTAAATGTAAATCCAAATCCATCTAATGCCATTTTTAATATTGAAATAGACACTAATGCTACTATTGAAGTATATGATTTAATTGGTAAACAATTAAAAAATGATAAAATTTCTTTGGGTAAATCTCAATTAGATTTATCAACATACAATTCAGGGTTATATTTCTTAAAAGTAACAAACGAACAAAATCAGACCAAAACGGTTCGTTTATTAAAACAGTAATTTTTTTTCAATAGCCTGCAAATGCAAAACTCAAGCCGCTTTAAACGGTGGCTTGTTTTTTATAATGATGAAATTAGAAAAATATAGATTAGAAATCCTATTAGTGTGCTTGTATTCATTTATAGGATACTTGGTCTATTGCTTTATTAACACTTAACTAAAGTAACAATATGATTGAGAAATTGAAAAACATCTTAAAGTTATATACAATAAAACGCAATGAAGTAATTTATACTTGCTTAAAAAACAACATCCCACTTACAGATGTCGATATTAAAGAAATTGAAGAAATTGAGAGGCAAAGAAATAGCTAATTGATAAAACCTCAATTCAGATTAAATCTCAAAATAATCATTGAAATTAAAGCTTTGATCAACAAACTACCCGACTGGGTAGTGTAAAACTACCCGCTAACTACCCCTAAAAAAAATGGTAGACTGGAGTTTTAATAAAATATTTGCATTGTTAAAAGGAGCAACCGAAAATCCCAAAAAGAGTAGGAAATTTTAAAATTAAAATTATGTGTAAAAAAATTACTTTAGTCTTATTTTTTATTGCAAATCTAAAAACATTTGCAATTATCTATTATGTAGATGCTTCAAAAGCAGACAACTTTGGTGCAGGAACTTCTTGGGCTACAGCTAAAAAAGACATTCAAAACGCAATTAATTTAGCCACTACTGGCGATCAAGTTTGGATAAAAGCGGGTGTCTATTACCCAAATTATAGTCCTAATATGACCGCGTCAACAACGGTTACTGCAACAAGTCCATTAACATCAAGAGATTATTACATTCAGTTGAAAGATGGCGTGTCTATTTTTGGAGGTTTTGCGGGTACTGAAACTGCTATTTCTCAAAGAAATATTGCTAATAATCCTACTTATATAGATGGTGATATTGGTGTAGTTGGTGATAAAACGGATAACTGTTACCATCTTATGATTTATGTGGGAACCTATTCCACTACGGGTGTTACAGTAGATGGTTTGGTATTAAGAAATGGTAATGCTACTCGATTACTAGCAAGTACAGATAATTCTGAAGAAACATATATTTTTGCTAATGGATTTAGTAATCCTATTCCAAGAAGAATTGGTGGAGGTTTTTATGTGGGACGAGGTTTAAATAATAATATTTCAAACATTGTATTTGAAAATAACGAATGTGAAGTTTTTGGAGCTGCATTATACCTGTATGGAATTTCTGGTCTATTTTGCACTTACAATGTAATTAATTGTTATTTTGTAAATAATCGTTTGTCGGGATCTTCTTATGGTGCTATGTATACTGACGGTGGCAATGTTAACTGTTACAATTCTGTTTTCTACAACAATAGTTGTGGCTCAAATGGAGGAGACGGTGTTGCCTTATATCTTACAAGAACTAAAAACAAATTAGTAAATTGTACGTTTGCCAATAATCAAAGTTATACTGGTAGTGCACTAAGTATTCAATCATCAGAAACAACTGAAATATACAACAGTATATTTTATGGAAACACCAGAAGCAATCCATCTTTTGCAGCTACATCCGGTTATGATTTCAGAAAATTCTTTGCAGGTCCTGTACCAATTATCAAAAACTGTAGTTTGATGCACCCTAGTGCTAATTATACCGCAGCTAATTATACCGAAATGGATGCTTCTTCTTCGGGGAATGTTTATGAACAAGTACCGTCTTTTTCAGATATAAACAACCTAAAAGGGGCTGATGGTAAGTATTTTACTGCTGACGATGGACTTG
>JAYUFL010000004.1:0-7476 GCA_043738745.1 Bacteroidota bacterium | reverse complement strand
ATACGAACATACTAATTTTCGAAATTTTGTGGTTGGAACAAAGATTAATCTCGAATTTGATGTAATTGGCAAATATGTTTCGAGATTATATGTAGGTAGATAACAAAAAAAATGCTTTGAATTAATTCGAAGCATTTTTTTTATTAAATTGATATATTTTATAAACTCCATATGCGACTGAAATTATCAACAAAATAAATACGCCACTATTTATAGGTGATCCTGGAGGTGGTACCGCAGGCGGCGGTGGATTATTAGCTGATAATAAAAATGAATTTAAAATCAGTAATAATGTCAATATAGTCTTAAAATTAAATTTCATAACAAACATTTAGGACTGTAAATTTATAAAAAAAAATCAATAAAAAAAGTTTGAATTGATGTTTTTGCAATTTATTAATACAGCAACACTGTTATTGAACATTTTGTAAATGATAACAGTGTTTAAAAACGTTTTTGAAATAAAAAGCCGTACTAAATCTAGTACGGCTTTGTGGTCCCACTTGGAATCGAACCAAGCACCTACTGATTATGAGTCAGTTGCTCTAACCGAATGAGCTATAGGACCTATTGAGGTGCAATATTACTACTAATTTTAGTTCGATGCAACTTTTTTAACTACCTTTTTATATTAAAAAAAAATTATTTAATTTCTTGACATAACTCAATTAAAACACCATTTGTAGATTTTGGATGCAAAAATGCAACTAATTTATTATCAGCACCTTTTTTTGGGATTTTGTTTAGAATTATAAAACCTTCGTTTGTTAGACGTTCTATTTCTGAAAAAATATCTTCAACATCAAAAGCAACATGATGAATCCCTTCTCCTTTTTTTTCTAAAAATTTTGCAATTGAGCTTTCTAAATTTGTGGCTTCGAGTAATTCAATTTTATTCGGACCATTCATAAAAAAAGAAGTTTTTACACCTTCGCTTTCAACTTCTTCTTGTTTGTACGCTGGTGCACCAAATAGTTTTTCGAAAATTAGGTTGGATTCTTCAAGATTTTTGACTGCAATTCCTATATGTTCAATTTTTTTCATTTTTTAAGACACCCCAACACTATTGAATGGATTTAACGTAAAAACCTCTTCTTTTTATTTTATATTAAAAAAGACTGCTTTTGAGCAGTCTTTTTTAATATAAAATTCTAGAATTGATAACCTAATTTAACACCTCCTACAACTTGTGTAAACGATTGAGATCTTTTACCATCTGCGTACAAACCATTGTCAACAACTGATCCAGTTGGAGTTACTTTTGTAGATTGATTAACAGCATCTAATTTTCCTGAAGTATATCCTAAACCAACCTCAACACCTAAGTATAGTTTTTTTGCTATATAGTAATCTGCTCCAGTTACTATACGCAATCCAAATGAAGAACCTGCTCTACTAGCACCTGCAAGAGAAGTTGCACCATCAATGTTCGAAAAAGTTCCATCGGCAGTTGCTGCGTTTATACTAGCACCATTAAATCCTATAAGGAAGTCGGCTCCTACATAGGTAGAAAGTCTATCTGAACCCATAAAATGTTTTTCTATCCCTAAATTAAACGTTCTACTACTAGTCTTGGTAGTAGTGGTTGTCGAAGGCGCTGGAGAAACTACTACATTCGTAGATTCAACATTTGTGCTACCTATTCCTAACCCTAACCTAAATGCTAAATCATTTTTAATAAAATATCGAAATCTTAAAATACCTTCGTTTAATACGTAGTTTGTATTAAACAATCCCCCAGTAACTCCAACTTCTGCAGTTATTGTTTTTTTTACTGGTTTGTATTCACTTGTTTGACCTTGTACAGACCCTGAAATTGAAATTGCTAATATTGCAATTACGAGTAATGATTTTTTCATTTTTTTATTTTTAAGTTTAGACAAAAATAATTTTTTTTTTGATATAAACAAAAATTGTTATGATTTTACAACTCAAACCCAATTTTTACACCCAGTTTAGTTGCAATAATCTTTGTGATTCGTTGTTTTAATTCAGGAATTTTAATACTTTCTATAACTGCATTCGAGAAAGCATACATCAATAATGCTTTGGCTTCCTTTTTAGGAATGCCGCGACTTTGCATATAAAACATGGCTGTTTCGTCGAGTTGTCCTATCGTGCAACCGTGAGAACATTTAACATCATCTGCAAAAATTTCTAATTGCGGTTTTGCGTTTATTGTGGCTTTGTCACTCAGCAAAATATTGTTGCTTTTCTGGAAAGCATTGGTTTTTTGAGCATCTTTTTCTACGAATATCTTTCCGTTGAACACCCCAATTGATTTATCGGTAAAAATTCCTTTGTAATCCTGATGACTTTCGCAGTTGGGTGTGGCGTGTTGCACCAATGTGTAATGATCGACGTGTTGCGATTCGCCAATAATGGTAATTCCGTTCAAATAACTAACAATTCTTTCACCAAAATGATAAAAATTGAGGTTGTTTCTGGTTAAGTTTCCTCCAAACGAAAATGTGTTTACAGAAACCGAACTTTCATGTTTTTGAGAAACATAAGTATTATCAATTAAATTGGCTTCGAGATTGTCATTTTGGATTTTGTAATAATCTACAATGGCTCGTTTTTGAGCAAATATTTCGGTAACGGAATTGGTTAACACAGGATTTTCATTCAAACTTTGATGTCTTTCAATAATTTGAATATGAGCATTTTCGCCAACGACAATCAAATTTCGAGGTTGCACCAAAAGTGTCGCTTCCGATCCAGTCGAGAAATACATAATCTCGATGGGTTTATCAACAACACGACTTTTAGGAACATGAATGTAGGCACCTTCATTTGCAAAAGCGGTGTTTAGTGAAGTTAAACTTTCGTCTTTGCTGGCGATTTGATTAAAATAAGCATCAATCACCATTTTGTATTTTGGCTTGTTCAACGCCGATGACATCAAGCAAATATCTAATCCATCGTGTGTTGTTGATGACAAAAAGGAATTGAAAACACCATCGATAAAAACCACTTTGTAGGTATCAATTTCGTGCAAAAAGTATTTTTTTACATCCGAAAATTCAATCTGCGATTCGTTTTTTGGGAAAACCGAAAAATCATTTTTCAATATTGAATTCAGCGATGTATATTTCCAAGCCTCTTCCTTTTTGGTCGGAAAGCCTTTTTTTTCAAAGTTTTTTATAGCATTAGTTCGAACATCGTGCAATTCTGAGGTTACATCGATTTTTTCTTCGAATGCCATAAAAGACGATAATAATTTTTCTTTTAACATAATTTTTTGTTTAAAGTTTAAAGTTATCAAAGTTTAAAGTTGTCGAGCGAACCTTAAACCTTAAACCTTAAACAAATTTTAATTTTCTGCTTTAATCCAATCGTATCCTTTTTCTTCTAGTTCGTAAGCGAGTTCTTTTCCACCAGATTTTACGATTTTTCCATCCATAAGAACATGAACAAAATCTGGAATAATATAATCCAAAAGTCTCTGATAGTGCGTAATTACCAAAACGGCATTGTTTTCATTTTTCAATTTATTGACACCGTTTGCAACGATTCGCAGAGCATCAATATCCAATCCCGAATCTGTTTCATCAAGAATGGCAATTTTTGGTTCGAGCATTGCCATCTGGAAAATTTCGTTTCTTTTTTTCTCGCCACCAGAAAAGCCTTCGTTAAGCGATCGAGACAAAAACTTACGGTCAATTTCTAATAATTCTGATTTTTCACGAATCAATTTTAGCATATCGCTGGCTGGCATTTCGTCTTTTCCTTGTGCTTTTCGGCTTTCGTTGATGGAGGCTCGCATGAAATTGGTTACCGAAACTCCTGGGATTTCGACTGGATATTGAAATGACAAGAAAACGCCTTTGTGAGCGCGTTCCTCGGGTGCCAATTCCGAAATATCTTCGCCTTCTAGCAAAATTTCGCCATCGGTTACTTCGTAATTTTCGTTTCCAGCAATTATCGATGCTAGAGTTGATTTTCCTGCGCCATTTGGCCCCATTATAGCATGAATTTCTCCTGCTTTTATTTCGAGGTTAATTCCTTTTAGAATTTCTTTATCGCCAATGGTGGCGTGAAGGTTTTTTATTGATAGCATTATTTATTTTTATTGTTTATCAAGTTGATGATAACTTTTATTATTAATTCTTTTTCTTTGGGTTTGCTTTGAGCAATCATTAATGTTAAAGCAACCAGTGCATTATTTTCTATTCTTTTATTTCCTTGCGAATTGTATAAATAGTTGTTTTTATTCAAATACCAAACAAAAATCCAAGCAGCAATTCTTTTATTTCCATCAGAAAACGAATGATTTTTTACAACAAAATATAATAAATTCGATGCTTTTTCTTCTAAACTTGGATACAAATCCAAACCGTCAAAAGTTTGATTAATCGTACTTATTGAGCTTTTGAAAGAACCATCTTTTTCATTTCCGAAAAGTGTTGAACCTCCAAATTTTATTCTCAATTCTTCTATTGCAATTTTTGATTCATTGTAATTTATTAGATAACTAGTTTCAAAATTCAATCCAATAATTTCTAGATTCTGATGATCATATCCGTCCAAAACATCTAATCCTAGAGTATAATCTGATAAAACATCAACTATTTCTTTTGTTTCATCATTGGATAATTCACCATTAGAAATTGTGTTTTGAATTAATTTTATAGACTGTTTTAATTCATCTAATCGTTTTTGATTAACTGTAAAACCGTTAACTAAATTTTCTTTTAAAATTTTGGTCGCCCAAATTCTAAATTGTGTGCCTCGTTTTGAATTGACTCTGTAACCAACACTTATTATTGCATCGAGGTTGTAATATTCTACTTGATATGTTTTACCGTCAAGAGCAGTTGTTGCATTTTTTGCAACAACTAAAATGTAATCTAATTCTTCTTCTTTAAAAATATTTTTTAAATGCCTAGAAATAACAGATTTATCTCTTTCGAATAATGTAGCAATTTGGTTTAAACTCAGCCAAATTGTTTCTTTTTCTAATTTTACTTGAACGGTAATTTCAGAATCTTTAACTTGAAATATTTCCATTTTTTATTTTTCTAACTAACGAGTAATCTTCGGTAGTTCGATTTACCCAACACTTCCTTCTAACGAAATCTCCAACAATTTCTGTGCTTCCACCGCAAATTCCATTGGCAATTTGTTCAAAACATCTTTGCTAAAACCATTTACGATCAATGCAATTGCTTTTTCGGTAGGAATTCCCCGTTGGTTGCAATAAAAAACTTGGTCTTCACCAATTTTACTAGTTGTTGCTTCGTGTTCTACTTTAGCCGATGCGTTTTTGCTTTCGATATATGGAAAAGTGTTCGCACTACAATTATTTCCCATCAGCAACGAATCGCATTGTGAAAAATTTCGAGCGTTTTCAGCTCTCGGACTTATTTGCACTAATCCACGATAACTATTGTGCGATTTTCCAGCAGAAATTCCTTTGGAAATAATAGTCGATTTAGTGTTTTTTCCCAAATGAATCATTTTTGTTCCCGTATCGGCTTGTTGATGGTTGTTGGTTACGGCAATACTATAAAATTCGCCAATAGAATTATCCCCTTTCAAAATTACCGAAGGATATTTCCAAGTAATTGCGCTTCCAGTTTCGACTTGTGTCCACGATATTTTGGCGTTTTTTTCGCAAATTCCACGTTTGGTTACAAAATTATAAACACCGCCTTTTCCTTCTTTATTTCCAGGATACCAGTTTTGTACAGTCGAATATTTTATTTCGGCATCGTCCAAAGCAATGAGTTCTACACAAGCGGCGTGCAATTGGTTTTCGTCACGACTCGGTGCGGTACAACCTTCGAGATAAGAAACATAACTTCCCGCATCGGCGATAAGCAAAGTTCTTTCAAATTGTCCTGTTCCTGCTTGATTGATACGGAAATAAGTCGATAATTCCATTGGACAACGAACACCTTTTGGAATATAACAAAAACTTCCGTCAGAAAAAACTGCCGAATTTAAAGCGGCGTAAAAATTATCTTTTTGTGGAATTACTGTTCCTAAATATTTGCGAACCAACTCGGGATATTCTCGGATGGCTTCGGAAATACTCATAAAAATAATTCCTTTTTCGCCCAATGTTTTCTTGAAAGTTGTGGCAACAGAAACAGAATCGACAACAATATCCATAGCAACATTGTTCATCATTTTTTGCTCATCGACAGAAATTCCTAGTTTTTTGTACATTTCTAGTAATTCTGGATCCACATCGTCCAAAGTTTTGTTTGGATCGATTGCTTTTGGTGCAGAATAATAGGAAATTGCCTGAAAATCTGGTTTTTCATAATGCACATTGGCCCATTCCGGTTCGGTCATTAATTCCCATGCACGAAACGCTTCGATGCGCCAATCGGTCATCCATTGCGGTTCGTCTTTTTTCTTGGAAATGGCTCGAACAATGTCTTCGTTTAATCCAATAGGAAAAGTTTCGGATTCTATATCAGTATAAAATCCGTATTCGTATTCTTTGGTTTCAAGTTCGATTTTTAGGTCGTCTTCTGTATATTTACTCATAATTTATTTAAAGATTGAAAAATTTAAAGATTGAAAAATTCCTTAAACTCTTAATCATTTATTTTTCTAATTTAGTATTCAAATATTTAATAAAATTTGATATGTTTTGTGAAATTTCAATACTCAAATCATAACTAATTTGAATATTTTCTTCATCACAAAAGCCTAATTCCCTAGACAATAACAACATATTCCTAACCTCTGCACAACTTCCTTTTGAATATTTCAAATATCGGATAAATTGCCTATTATTATTGTATTCTGAACCTTCTGCAATATTATTTGTTATTGATACGACTGCTCTTTTCATTTGATCTTTGAAACCAAATTCATTATCAAAATTTTTATTGTTTAATAATTCAAAAACTAATTTTGTTAAAAGAATAGATTTTTTATAAACTTCAAATTCTTCAAACGATTTAGTCATAATCTTTCAATTATTAAATTTTTCAATCTTTAAATAATTAAAGTGAAAAACTCTCGCCACAACCACAAGTTCTGCTTGCATTTGGGTTATTAAAAACAAATCCTTTTCCGTTTAATCCGCCCGAAAATTCTAGGATTGTTCCTGCGAGATACAAAAACGATTTTTTTTCTACAGCAATTTTTACATTATTATCTTCAAAAACTTTATCGTTTTCTCCGATATTTTTATCGAATGTCAAATCGTAAGACAATCCTGAGCAACCTCCAGATTTTACGCCTACTCGAACGTAATCCTGCGATGCGTCAAAACCATCGTCTTTCATCATATCGACAATTTTTTTACTGGCTGATTCGGATACTTTGATCATGTTATTTTGAATTTTTCTAAATAAGAAGCAAATATAGTACATTTTAAGTTTTTTAAAATAGAATTTAACATTTTTATAGTTGATGTTGAAATAGAAAAAATTGATGTTTAGTACAAAAAGTCATTTGGTTTTCTAAATTTGTATAAAAAACAACAATGAAACTTTACCCAATAGAAAC
>JAYUFL010000003.1:0-7524 GCA_043738745.1 Bacteroidota bacterium | reverse complement strand
ACAGATTTTACACCAATTAAATTTTCATAAACCGCTTCGACACACCAGTAACATCCGCCACCAATTGTTATGGTTTCAAAATTTGTTGTTGTTGCTTTTTTACTTTCTTTATTTTGTGCTACTAGACTAAAACTAGCGAAAAGACACATTGCAATTATTTTTTTCATTGTATTATTTATTTAATTAATTTCAGATTTTGTTACACCAAGTATAGTTCCTGTTTTTGAATTTTGAAGGTAAGCAACCAACATAAAATCGGGAGAAAGCCAGTCAGAATTAAATTGAAAACTAGTTTTATTGTTAGTATTTGAATGGTTTATAATAGTCTTAAAATCAAAAACAATATTATAACTCGTTTGTTCGTGACCACTATTTTCTCCTCGTTTGATGCTTGTATATTCTTTTTTCTTAACCAACGCTAGATTAATAATAGTGTTCGTATTTGTATCTGCATCATATTCAATATGTAAAATATTATTTAAAACAGATGCTTTTTTAATACTAACCCGGAAATTAGATGTTAATGCTAATTCGTCATGAACCAAATTATCTATTTCGTCTTTGTAACTCCCAACAAGTTCGTGTTTTCCATTAATTATAATTTGTGGGGTATAATTTCCTTGGGCTTTTAATTGCTTTGCATAGTTACTTTGTCTTTCAGTAAATTGTGCTTTACTGAACGGATCTTTCCAGCCAAGTTGATTCCAATAATCAACATGAAACGCTAAAGGAATTATGTTTGGATTGTTTTGCATCGCATATTTTGCCAACACAGCATCGGCCGGAGGACAACTACTGCAACCCTGTGAAGTAAAAAGTTCGAGCACTGCAAAACCATTTCCTCCCTTTTTAATTTCTTTATTCCATATTACTTTTTTTAAAGTAAAACTCGATACAACTAGCGTTAAAATTATCAAACCAGTGTATATTGCTGTTTTTATAATTGAATTTTTCATGTTTTTATTTTTTGTTATCAGGGATAAAATCTAATGATATCGAATTCATGCAATACCTTTTTCCTGTAGGCTCCGGTCCATCATCAAAAAGATGTCCCAAATGTCCGTCACATCTTCCGCAAAGGGCTTCTAAACGTTCTATGCCTAACGAATTATCTTTTTTGTAAATTACACTTTTGGTATTCGCTTGTTCAAAGAAACTTGGCCAACCACAAGTACTTGAGAATTTGGCGCCAGAACGAAAAAGCTTGAATCCGCAAGCCGCACAATAATAGGTTCCTTTTTCGTTTGTGTTCCAATATTTTCCAGTAAATGGGCGTTCCGTGTCTGCGTGTCGTGAAACAGCATAAACATCGTCTGGCAATACTTTTTTCCATTCTGCATCAGTAAGCATTAGTTTTTTTGTACTGGTGTTAGAATAGTAAGGATTTTTTGGTTTTGATATAGTATCGTTGTGACTATAATCTTTCGTTGTTTTTATTTGTTTTTCTTTAAACTGTGCAAAAGCAGTTAAAAAAATTGCTGAAAATAAAAGCAATGCACTAACTTGTAAATTAATTTTTTTCATCTTTTTTAAATTTTATAAGACAAATCTATTGCGATTGAAAATGACGAATTGTCGCTTAAATTACAATTGCAGTAATTTGGGAATTAATTAACTTTTAATTTTGAATATCTTTTATGATTAATTCTTTACCGTTGTAATGAATTAATTTATCATGTTCTATTTCATGTAGTTATTTTGTGACTTTTTTTCTAGAATTACAAATAAATTGAGCATTATCATTTTTTTTATGAAAATACAAACAAACCAAGAACCCCATCATTTATTGGTCTCTTAAAAAAAAACAAAAAATAAATGTCTCTTTTTTAAATGTGATGTCCTTTTTTTAAAGGTGCAAAATATTGGGTTACATTATTTTTGTAAAAAAAATAAAAATATAGATGAAAAATTTTAAAAACATTACACTTCTATTTGCTTCTTTACTTTATGCAACTGTAACTTTTTCACAAATTAGTACCGAGTTATTATTTGAAGACAATTTTACTGGAACTACATTAGACTCCAACAAATGGTTTCTAGAAACAGGTACGCATACAGACGAAGTGCAATGTTATACATCGAGACCCCAAAACCTAAAGGTTCGTAACAATAATTTAGAAATTATTGCGCTTCAAGAAAATTATACTTCAGGGGTAGTTAATTACAATTACACCTCTTCGAGTATTGAAACTACAAGCGCTATAAACAATTTAGGTTATGGCAAATATGAAGCGAGAATAAAAGTCCCAACAGGAGTAGGATTTTTTCCCGCCTTTTGGACATTAGGCGCTCTTAATGGTTTGGGGTGGCCTAGCTATGGTGAGATCGATATTATGGAGTTTTTAGGTACTGAAAATTTTGTTCGTGGTAATGCCCACTGGAAAAATACAGCAGGTGCCGATGGTAGAGCTCCAAGAGCAAGTTCTCCAGCCTTAGACATGTCAGTTTACCATACTTATAGTGTTATACGATTACCAGATTCTATCACTTGGTATGTAGATAATATTCAGTATGGTACATTAAACATTTGGAATAATAGCGATAGTTCAGATGAACTGCATACCAATCATCGTATTAAATTGAATTTAGCACTAGGCGGTTGGCCTCCGTCACCAGATGCTACAACGCCATTTCCTGCCACCATGTTTGTAGATTATGTGAGAGTATACAAGTACGATGCTGCTTTAGCTACTAATGAAGTAAAAAATGAAAATTCACGTATTATTGTAAGTACGAGAGACAATATTTGCACTGTAAAATTGCCTAAAACTTTATCTGATTTTGAATTGATTTTTTACGACATGAGTGGCAAAAAACTACTCACAAAAAAAGTTTTTAACACAAACGAAACCACTATAGATATTAGCACATTGAGCAAAGGAAATTACATTTTAAATGTAACATCTACTGAGTCTGAGCGATTTTCAGGTATGTTTATAAATAATTAATTTTTTACAAATAAAAGTCCTATAATTAACAAAACGTAATAATTTTTTTTATTGGTTGATGAGCCACCTTGTGTAACGGGGTGGTTTTGTTGTAAAATTCTTTGTTGCTAATTTATATAACCATAGTTATTTATGGACTACTTTTTTTTTCAAAAAAAAGTGTTTACATTTCAATATTAAAAAATTATGTTAATTATGAAAAAAATTGTACTTGTATTTCTATGTTGTATTTGTATCAATTTCAATTTTGCTCAAAACAAAATAATAGACAGTTTGCTTGTGGTGTTAAAAACTCAGAAAGATTATGTTCAAAACATTGTTACATTAAATGAAATATGTACAGAATATCAAAAAAATAATGTAAAAAAAGTTATATTTTACAATCAAAAAATATTAAATCTGTCCCAAAAAAATAATTATGAGTTAGGCTATGGATTTTATTTATTACAAAGTTCATTTATAAATCTGCATAAAAACAAGTTCAAACAGTCTTTATCCGATGCTTTAAAAGCAAAAGATATTTTTAAAAAAAATAAAAATACTTCAAATTATCTTACTTCCATTATATCTGCAACACATAGTTACGTTCAGCTTAGCGAACATGAAAAAGGTAAAGCATTATTAAGTAAAAATTTACCATTGGCTATCAAAAATAAAAAAAATGAAACTATTGTTGATTTCTATAGATTAATTGGGGATAATTGCCGTTATCAGGATTCAATTATTAAATCTCTATTTTATTATAAAAAAGCAATACCTTATTTGTCTTCAAAAAAAACTAAAGCTAAAAGTATTCTTTTCGAAAAATTATCAGATGAATGTGCTATTTTAAAACAATACAAAAACGCATTGATTTATATTGATGAATCTATAGAAAATAGAGAAATTAGATACCGTTTTTTTGGAGAGTCTAAAAAAGCCCTTTATCTTAATTATATTCAAGATTACAAAACATCGTTGCCTATTAGTTTGAAAAATTACGATACTATTGTTAAATATAAAATGACTATTGACTGGCATTATAATTTAATCTTATACAATATTGCCTATTCCTATTATAATTTAGGAAATTACAATGCTTCCATTCCTTACATCAATAAAGTAATTGATTCCAAAAACACCATTTCTGAATATAAAGTTGAAACGCTTGCACTTTTAAGTAGTATATATTTTAATAGGAATAAAAAAATCAAAGCAAGGGAATTCATTAACAAGGCATTAATTATTCATGATTCTTTGTATTCTAAAGGGGAAAGTATTTATTTATATCCGACCCTAGTAAAAACAGAAGAAGCATTGGGAAATTATAAAAGAGCATTATACTATTTCAAAAAGCAAACTTATTTTGATATTTATAACATAACAAAGCGAAATAATGAAATGGTTTTTCAGCAGCAGACAGACTTTGATGTCTCCTTAAAAGACAGTAATATCAGAGAGTTAAAAATTGCCCAACTGCAAAAAACTGTCGAAAACAAAAAACAACGAGAAAACTTGCTCTATGTTTCGGCTGCTTTAATCCTGGCACTATTATCCACTTTTTTTTATATTAGGAATAACAGAGCCATCAAAAATAAAAATAAAATTATCGAGCTGACTAATATTAAACTCGAAAACGAAAAACAACTTACTCAAAAATCGTTAGTCGAGAAAGAAACCTTACTCAAAGAAATTCACCATCGGGTCAAGAATAACATGCAACTGGTTATGAGTTTGCTCAATATTCAAGCCCAAGAAGTAAATAATAACATTAGCGATTTTGTTGCGGTTAGTCAGTCTAGAATATTATCTATGTCGCTTATTCACGAAAACTTATACCAAACAAACAATTTAAGCCAAGTTGATTTTAAAGAGTATGTAGATAATTTAACCAATAGTATTCTACACGCTTACAGCCATGCAAATACTAATATTACTTTGCAACTAGATATAGAAAAGGTTTATTTTGATATTCAAAAAGCAATTCCTCTGGGACTTATTATTAATGAATTAGTCAATAATGCCTATAAACACGCATTTATAAACAATCAGAAAGGATTAATCAGTTTACAGCTCATTCGTAAAAACGAAAAATACGAACTCGAAGTGAGAGACAATGGAGTTGGTATTCAAAAAAAGGAGAGTGCAAAAAAAACGCTAGGTTTACAATTGGTCGAAGAGTTGGTTTTCCAAATAGATGGACTATTAAAAATAGGAAACACCAACGGATTGCAATATAATATTCAATTTTAAGCCACTTTAATACTCAAACCTATGAACAAAAAAATAGTAGTGGTAGAAGACGAATCGTTAATTGCCTTAGATATTAAAAATATATTAGAAAAAGTAGGATATGAAGTGATTACCAATATAAAAACAGTAGAAACAGCAATAGAAGCGATTCAGGAGCACAATCCTATATTGGTACTTATTGATATTAATTTAAATCAATTAACAGATGGAATAGATTTAGGTAATTATTTGTTAGTAAAAGATACGATACCTTATATTTATATTACCTCGTATTCTAACAAAATGACGCTAGATAGGGCACAAGAAACCAGACCACACGGATATATTGTTAAACCATTTAGACCAGATAGCATCATCGCTACTGTAAGTGTTGTCTTAAATAATTATAAATATAAAAAAATAGATACACTCCGGAATGACAATCCAACCCAAGAAATGTCTCCAAAAAAGATAAAAAACCTCATAGAATACATCAATATCAATATTGATAAAAAACTAGATATGGAAGGTTTATTATCTACAACAAATTGGACAAAGCGACATTTAACCCGCATTTTCATGCAGTATCTTAATATTACTCCACATCAATATATTTTAAACAAAAAAATAGACAAAGCGAGTTTACTGCTAAAAGAAACCGATTTACCCATTACTCAAATAGCCTACGAATTAGGTTTTCAGAATTATAGTAGTTTTTATAGTGCTTTTAAAAAAATAATGAATATTTCACCAGAAAATTTCAGAAATAAAGAACTTTTAAAATAAATTTTTAGTCTTAATTATTAAAAAAATTGAATACCAAATACTAAACACTGAACACTTTTTTTTACATTTGCAGTTAACAACACTAACAATGATTATTCTAAACGAACTAAACGCTGTTTCCCCAATTGATGGTAGGTACAGAAGCAAAACCAAATCGCTTTCTAAATATTTTTCTGAGGAAGCCTTAATAAAATATAGAGTTTTAGTCGAAATCGAATACTTTATAGCGCTTTGCGAAATTCCTTTGACTCAATTACAAAACGTAAATTCTGATATTTTTGAAAGTTTACGAAATATCTATAAAAATTTTTCGACCGAAGATGCACTTTGGATTAAGGAAACAGAAAAAGTAACCAATCACGATGTAAAAGCAGTCGAATATTTTATAAAAGAAAAGTTTGAAAGTTTACAACTGTCTCAATATAAAGAGTTTATTCATTTTGGATTAACTTCTCAAGACATTAATAATACGGCAATTCCGCTTTCTACAAAAGAGGCTTTTCAGGAAGTTTATCTTAAATCTCTAATAGAATTGGTTGCCAAACTAAAGGATTTAAGCATAGAATGGAAGGACATTCCAATGTTGGCACGCACACACGGACAACCTGCATCTCCAACGCGTTTGGGAAAAGAAATTGGTGTTTTTGTAGAACGATTAGAAGAACAAATGAGGTTGTTATTTAATATTCCATTTGCAGCAAAATTTGGTGGAGCAACAGGAAATTACAATGCGCATCATGTGGCTTATCCGCAAATTAATTGGAGAGAATTCGGTAGTAATTTTGTCGAAAATACTTTGGGTTTACACCATTCGTTCCCAACTACTCAAATAGAACATTACGATCATTTTGCTGCTTTTTTCGATGCATTAAAAAGGATAAATACAATCATAATCGATTTAGATAGAGATATTTGGACTTATGTTTCCATGGAATATTTTAAACAAAAAATAAAAGCAGGCGAAATTGGATCATCGGCAATGCCACACAAAGTAAACCCGATTGATTTCGAAAATTCCGAAGGAAATTTAGGAATAGCCAATGCTATTTTCGAGCATCTTTCGGCAAAATTACCATTGTCTCGTTTGCAACGCGATTTAACGGATAGCACAGTTTTAAGAAATATTGGCGTTCCTTTTGGACACACTATAATTGCCTTCGAAGCAACTCTAAAAGGATTGAACAAATTGTTGTTGAACGAGCCAAAATTTCATGAAGATTTAGAAAAAAACTGGGCAGTTGTCGCCGAAGCAATCCAGACAATTTTACGTCGTGAAGGGTATCCAAACCCTTATGAAGCTTTGAAAGGCTTAACCAGAACGAATGAAGCAATAGACAAAAATGCAATTCATAATTTCATTGCAACTCTTGATGTTTCTCAGGAAATTAAAACCGAATTATTGCAAATTACTCCGAGTAATTTCGTTGGAATTTAAAATCTTAAAGTTCAAAAAAAAATAAAAACCCGATAATTTTTTAAATTTTAGACTGCACCCAAAAAGTTAGACAAATTTATAATTAATTTTGATAATAATGAGTTCGATATTTTATCGGGCTCATTTTGTTTAAATTTGATTTAA
>JAYUFL010000002.1:0-2730 GCA_043738745.1 Bacteroidota bacterium | reverse complement strand
GTATATGGTTTTATAACGATTCCAAATTCATTAATCTACGATTTAATTCAGCATCCCTATTTTCAGCGTTTGCGTCGCATTTCGCAAATGGGATTGTCCTATTTGGTTTATCCTGGAGCGCATCACACACGTTTTCATCACGCATTGGGTTGTATGCACATTATGCAAAAAGCCATTGAAGCTTTGCGTTTTAAACAAATTTGTATTTCTACCGAAGAAGAAAATGCACTTTTAATTGCCATTTTATTACACGATATTGGACACGGACCATTTTCGCACGCCATGGAACACAGTATTGTAGAAAGTGTAAGTCACGAATCCATATCGTTGCTTTTCATGAATAAATTAAATTTAGAATTCGACGGAAAACTTTCGTTAGCAATTCAAATTTTTAAAGGTGATTATCATCGAAAATTTATGTTGCAACTCATTTCTAGTCAATTAGATATGGATAGAATGGATTATCTCAAACGCGATAGTTT
Organism: Bacteroidota bacterium; assembly: GCA_043738745.1. GTDB lineage: Bacteria > Bacteroidota > Bacteroidia > Flavobacteriales > Flavobacteriaceae > Flavobacterium. Next base: position 2,248 of record JAYUFL010000002.1, on the reverse strand, counting down.
TTATACTGGAGTTGCTGAAGGGAATATCAATTCCGAACGTTTAATTCAAATGATGAACGTTGTTGAAGATGTTTTAGTTATCGAAGAAAAAGGAATTTATTCGGTCGAAAAATTTCTAATGGCAAGACGCTTAATGTATTGGCAAGCCTATTTGCATAAAACAAGTTTAGTTGCAGAATTGATTCTCACAAAAATTCTCAAACGTGCCAAAGAATTAACCGAAAAAGGAATACGCCTAAACTGTAGTGAATCGTTGCAGTTTTTTCTTCAAAACAAAGTAGAATTAAATGATTTTGATGATGTCGTTTTACATAAATTTTCGCAATTAGACGATTTTGATATTATAAGTGCTTTGAAAAATTGGCAAGATAACGATGATTTTATATTGAATTCTTTATCAAAAATGATAATCAAAAGAGATTTGTTAAAAATACAAATGAGTCCAGAAAAAATTTCTATTGAAGAAAGAGATTCTAAATTAGAAAAATTTTCGAAAGAAAATAATATCTCTATCTCGGATGCTAAATATTTCATTTTCAAAGGGAAAATAATCAATCAAGCCTATAGTTCCGTAGCAGAACCCATCCGAATTTTAATGAAAAACAAAACTATCGAAGATGTTGTTGAAGCATCGGATCAACTCAATCTGAAAGCCTTGTCAAAAGCCGTTACAAAATATTACATCTGTTTTCCAAAACAATCACTACTAAAATAGTGAATAAATCCTATTTTTTTATATTTTTGTTTCAATGAACTTTACAGCATCACAAATATCGGAAATTCTAAATGGCGAAGTAGTTGGAAATCCAAATGCTGAAGTTTTTAAATTATCTAAAATAGAAGAAGGTTCCGAAGGTTCGCTTTCATTTTTGAGTAACCCAAAATATTCAAATTATATTTATACAACAAATGCCTCGGTAGTTATTGTAAACAATACCTTTGTTGCAGAAAAAGAAGTTAAAACTACACTCATAAAAGTAGAAGATGCCTATGGTGCTTTTACTAAAATTCTTGAATTTTATAGCCAAACGAAAAATAACAAAACAGGAATTGAACCACAATCTGTGATTTCCGAAAATGTAAAATATGGCAAAAATTTATACCTAGGAAGTTTTTCGTACATTGGCGAAAATACAATTTTGGGAGATAATGTGAAAATTTATCCAAATTGTTTTATTGGCGAAAATGTTGTGATTGGAAATAATGTTAGTATTTTTGCTGGCGCAAAAATTCATTCAGATACCATTATTGGCAACAATTGTGCTATATATTCGGGAGCAGTAATTGCTGCTGATGGTTTTGGTTTTGCTCCAAATGCAGATGGGACTTTTACAAAAATCCCTCAAATTGGAAATGTAATTATAGAAGATAATGTAGATATTGGTGCTTGTACCACCATTGACAGAGCAACAATGGGTTCTACAATTATTAGAAAAGGAGTAAAATTAGATAATCAAATCCAAATTGCTCACAATGTTGAAATTGGCGAAAATACTGTAATTGCTGCACAAACAGGAATTGCTGGAACAACAAAAATAGGCAAAAATTGTATGATTGGTGGTCAAGTTGGTATTGCTGGACATTTGATTATTGGAAATAATGTTCGAGTTCAAGCACAATCTGGAATTGGAAGAAATGTAAAAGATAACGAAATTTTGCAAGGAAGTCCCTCATTTGGTTATAGTGATTTTAGCAAATCCTATGTTCATTTCAAGAATTTGCCAAAAATAGTTTTGGAATTAGAAAACTTAAAAAAGAAAATTAATATTAAAATATAATGATGGTAAAACAAAAAACCATAAAAAGCGAAATTACGCTCACAGGAGTTGGTTTGCACACTGGAAAACAAGTTACAACAACTTTCAAACCAGCGCCAATCAACAACGGTTTTACATTTGTTAGAATTGATTTAGAGGGAAATCCAATAATAGAAGCCGATGCCAATTATGTGGTGAATACCCAAAGAGGAACAAATTTAGAAAAATTAGGAGTAAAAATTCAAACTCCAGAACATGTTCTTGCTGCACTAATTGGTTGCGATTTAGACAACGTAATTATTGAGTTAAACGCCTCTGAATTACCCATTATGGATGGTTCTGCTAAATTTTTTGTCGAAGCAATAGACAAAGTAGGAGTAGAGGAGCAAAGCGCAGAACGAAAGTATTATGTTGTTAAAGAAAATATTTCTTTCGTAGATGAAACCACTGGAAGTGAAATTCTTGTAATGCCATCGGATGATTTTCAGGTA
>JAYUFL010000001.1:0-7611 GCA_043738745.1 Bacteroidota bacterium | reverse complement strand
TCGCGGTTGTGACCCAATAACGGAAACGGAGTTCCAGCCACATAAAATCCATAAATTTCGTAATCAGGGCAAGAAATATGCGCCTCGAACCAAGTTCCGGGTTGCGAAAATTCTATGTGTGGATCATTGGCAAAAAGAACTTTTCCAGATTTGGTTTTGTTGCCACCAATAACCCAAGAATTACTTCCAATAAATGGTGCAACTGGCGATTTTTCTAATAAATCAGTAACCGATTTGGAAATTTCGATATACTGCTCGGATTGTTCTTTGGAGATTTTTAATCGGGTTGGATTGTATTCGTAATTCACGCCTAAATCTTTCAGGTATTTCTCTCCAAATTGGTTTCGAATATCGGTCAATAAAGGATCGGTTTTTTGCGCCATTGCAAAACTAAAACACATAAAACCAAAGGTATTGTAAACGTCTTTTAGAGTGAATTTTTGTTTTTTTATTCCAAAAATAGAAAACTCAATTGGTGTTTTTCCGTTTTCGAGATATTGGTTCAAACCATCTAAATAGGCATTTGCCATTTTGTATGGTTCGCCGTTTTTATCTAGTTCCTTTACTGCTTTTTGCGATGCTTCATCAATGCCTAAACCTGCAAAAAATTTATCGTTTTTCAAGGCTCGAGTTCCAAATATTTCTGATAATCTTCCTGGAGCAATTCGACGTAATAACTCCATTTGCCACAATCGATCTTGTGCGTGAACATACCCAAGTGCGACCATTGCATCGTGTTGGGTTTTGGCATAAATATGAGGAATTCCGTATTCATCGAAATAAATATTAGTAGTTTTTGAGATATTTTTGATTGATAATTCACCCTCATAAGTTGGTTTTTGATATTGCGAATAAGCGAGAAATGCTATTGCTAAAATTGCGATTATTGAGACTAGAACGAGTAATGTTTTTTTGAAGGTTTTCATTTATAAAAAAATTTATATATGTAATAAAATATGCCGAATTCGATTATAATTATGCCATATTTGCTATTGAATATTGCATTTTGGTTATAAATTTGTTTTATTTATAGATATATATGATATTAATGTTTTTAATAATGCCGAATTATCGACTACCGAATACTATCTTTTCTCCAACTTCCAAACCATTATTTTTAGCTAACATACCACACATGTGATAAAGCATTCTGGCTCCAACATTTCCATCCCAATCGTCATCGCCAGGAGCTACTTCAACCAAATCGAAACCTATAATTTCTTTGCTAGAATTAGCAAGTTTACTTAACAAGTAAGTGGCTTGTTCAAACGAAAATCCTCCAGGAACTGGTGTACCCGTGTTTGGGCAATACCAAGAATATAATCCATCGATATCGAACGATACTGTTACTTTTTGTGGCAATTGAGCGATTATTTCGTCACATTGTTGTTGCCATGTTTTGCCTTCGAATGTTTCGGTTTTCATGTCCATATCTGTATGAACAACTACCCTACTCGATTGCGCAACTTCGACTTCTTGTTTGCAAAAATCTCGAATTCCAACTTGTACAATTTTCGAAATTTCAGGAATTTGCAAAGCGTTGTACATGATTGATGCGTGAGAATATTTGAAACCTTCGTAGGCAATTCTCAAATCCATGTGAGCATCTAAATGTAAAATTCCAAAATCATTATGTTTGGTTGCCAATGCTTGATAATAACCTAGCGGAGTCGAATGATCACCTCCCAAAAGAGCAACTTTTTTGCCTTGATTGAGCCAATACAAGGTTTGATTTTTGACTTCTTCGTTAAACTTTTCGCAACGAGAATTTATACTTTCTAAATCATATTTTAATTTAGCATTATCAGCAATTACTTCACCAGATTCTAAAGCACGAATAATGGGTTGCGCCAATGCTTTAAATTTCGAAGAATCATTTGCCCATTTTTTGGTTTGTTCATTCAAATCTAAATACATTCCGAGTTTCCAAAGTTCAGGAAATTCTTGATGATGTAAATCGACTTGAAAACTAGCTTCGAGAATCGCACTTGGCCCATCTGAAGCGCCAGCACCATAACTAACTGTCACTTCCCAGGGTACAGGAATAATTATAATCTCTGATTGTTCGGCTGTAAATGGTAACCCAAAAATAGATTCGTCAGCCAAACCTGGTTGACTTGGGTCGAATGCTGATATTATTTCTTGTTTTGTCATTGTCTTTTGATTAGGCGCAGATGACTCAGATTTAGTTGATTTGTGCTGCTTTTTTATTATTTCTTAATGAAAAGATTGAATTCCTTCCTTCAAAATCTGCCCAAACCTATACATATCTTCAAATGAACAATATAGAGGTACTGGTGCAAACCGAATTACATTGGGTTCACGCCAATCGGTTACAACTCCGTTTTTCATTAAATATTCGAATAAACTTCGCCCTTCACCATGAAAGAAAACCGACAGTTGGCAGGCTTTTTCTGCTTGATTGGTCGGTGTAATAATTTCGAAATGACCTTTTACTTCTTTATCAATTTCGTGAAGAATGAATTCTAGATAACTGGTAATTAAATTTCTTTTTGCTATGATTTTGTCCATTCCAACCTCATCAAACATTTCGACTGATGCCAAATAAGGTGCTAGTGAAAGTATTGGTAAATTCGATATTTGCCAACCGTCAGCTCCATGAACTGGGTCAAAATCTTGTTCCATTTTGAATCTTCTCTCCTTGTTATGTCCCCACCAACCTGCGAATCTTGGCAAATCGGCATTAAAATGATGGTTTTCATGAATGAAACAACCCGATGCGTTTCCTGGTCCAGAATTCATGTATTTGTAACTGCACCAACTCGCAAAATCTACTTTCCAATCGTGCAATTCTAGTTTAATGTTTCCAGCTGCGTGAGCCAAATCCCAACCTACTTTTGCACCTTGGTTATGTCCTGCTTCTGTAATGGTTTTAATATCAAAAACTTGACCTGTATAATAGTTCACGCCACCAATTAATACCAATGCCAATTCGTCACCAAATTCATCGATTTTTGCTAAAATATCTTCGGTTCGTAAATTATGCTCGCCCTCTCTACGTTTCAATTCAATAATAACGTCTTTAGGATTAAAATCTAGATTTCGAGAATGAAAATCGACTTGCGATTGAAACATGTATTGGTCTGACGGAAATGCTTTTTCTTCGCAAATAATTTTGAATCGTTTTGTTGTTGGTCTATAGAACGAAACCATTAGCAAATGCAAATTTACAGTCAAAGTATTCATAACTGTGACCTCCGAAGGTTTTGCTCCAACAATTTTAGATAAAGGTTCTGCAAATCGTTCGTGATAATCCCACCATGGTTTTTCGGCATAAAAATGGCCTTCGACTGCCATGTTCGCCCAATCGTTCATTACCTCGTCAACATACTTCTTTGCGATTTTGGGTTGCAATCCTAATGAATTTCCTGTGAAATAAATTACATTTTCTCCGTTGTGTTGCGGAAAAATAAATTCGTTTCGGTATTTTGATAATTCATCTTGAGAGTCAAGTTGTTTTGCGAATTCTAAAGTATTTTGGAAATTCATTTTGAAATAGTTTTGACAAAAATATGAAAAAGAATATGATTTTTTTGGTAATTCTTAATCAACAAAAAACTAAACTCTTATTCAAAACGAATTGCTTTAACTGGAGAAATTTTGGTTATTATATAAGAAGGAATTAGTAAAACAAGTAAACATATTAAAATCGTTACTAGATTTAGCAACAAAATATATCTCCAATCGAGGTAAACTGGTGCTGTATTGACATAATAATTTTCGGGTGGGAGTTTTATAATTCCAAAATATTTTTGAATTAATACTAATCCGATTCCAATTACATTTCCGTAAAATAGTCCTCTGACTATGAGATAAAATGCGTTGTATAAAAATATTTTTCTTACTGCCCAATTATTAGTTCCTAATGCTTTTAGAATTCCTATCATTTGTGTGCGTTCTAAAATGAGAACTAATAATGCTACAATCATGTTGATTGTGGCAACAATTATCATGATGAGTAATATGATTATAATATTGGTATCAAAAAGTTGTAACCACTCGAATATAGATGGAAATTTTTGTATTATTGTTATACTGTCGAGTGTCGAATTAGTTTGTTTGTAAACTTGTTCGCCTTTGTCCTTAATTTCATTAAAGTCGTCTATAAAAACCTCGAAACTTCCAACTTCATTGAGTTTCCAATGATTCATTTGTTGAATGTGACGAATATCTCCTATTATGTAATTGGCATCAAATTCTTGAAATCCTGAATTATAAATGCCTGTAATTCTAAAACGACGAAGGTTTGGCAATCCGTTACCAGATTGTTTCATAAAAAAAGTATTGAAATTATCGTTTATTCTTAAATTGAGCCTGTTTGCTAGATATTCCGATATTAGAATTTCGTTGTTTAAATCGTTTCTAAAATTTGGTAATTTTCCTTTTACAAGATATTCTTTCAAGTTATTCCAATCATAATCCTTACCTACTCCCTTGAAAATTATGCCTTCGAATGCTGTTTCAGTTCGAATTATTCCTGCTTTGGCAGCAACGGCTTGTATGTGCTTTATTCCATCTACATTTTTAAATTTTGGATAAAATTTTTGTATTCTAGATATGGGTTTGGTGCTAACTTTGGATTGGTTGTCGTCGTAACCAGAAATTATAATATGACCTGAAAATGCGGATAATTTTTGACGAATTTTTTGTTGCAATCCAATGCCAGTTGCAACTGAAACAATCATCATTATAATTCCGATGGCTATTGCCGAAATTGCAATTTTTATTATTGGGGCAGATATACTACTTTTATGGTCTTTAGAAGTAATGAGTCGTTTGGCTATAAAATATTCTAAATTCAAAATTATTAGGTTTGATGCAAATATAAGAAATGATTTTAGATTGTAGATTAACGATTTTTTGATTTACATATTTCTCTAAACAATTATTAAAAAATAGATTTTATGAAAGGTTTACAAAAAATAATTTACGGCTCGATAGGATTTAGTTTTATACTATTTTTTTGTGCAAATACATTCAAAAACCCAGCCACGAAAGCATCAGATCAGGGTGCCGTGAAAATTTTAGAAACCCAAAATATAGTTACAGGTGCTGAAAATTATACTGCTTATTTATCTATTCTAAAAAATAAAAAAGTTGGAGTTGTAACAAATCAATCTGGGATTGTTTTTGAAAAAATAAATGTAGTCGATTTTTTGATTGAAAAAAACATTTCTGTACAAAAAATCTTCGCTCCCGAGCATGGTTTTCGTGGAATTGCCGATGCGGGTGAACATATAATAGACGAAAAAGATTCCAAAACCGGTTTACCTATAATTTCGCTTTATGGAGATAACAAAAAACCAAAGCCCGAACAATTAGCAGGAATTGAAGTTATGATTTTCGATTTGCAAGATGTCGGAGCACGATTTTATACCTACATATCATCGCTTCATTATATTATGCAAGCCTGCGCAGAAAACAAAATTCAACTACTTGTTTTAGATAGACCTAACCCAAATGGTGGAATTATTGACGGACCAATTCTCGAAGAAAAATTCGCAAGTTTTGTCGGAATGCACCAAATTCCAATTCTTCATGGAATGACTATTGGCGAATATGCCAAAATGATAAATGGTGAAAAATGGCTCGAAAACGGAACTCATTGCAAGTTGGAAATAATTCCGTGTTTGAATTACAAGCGAGAAATGCCTTATTCTTTGCCCGTAAAACCATCACCGAATTTGCCTAATGATCAAGCAATTAATCTCTACGCGAGTTTGTGTTTATTCGAAGGCACAAATGTAAGTGTTGGTCGTGGTACCGAAATGCAATTTCAAGTTTACGGTTCGCCGTTTTTGCCAAAAAGTAATTTTAGTTTTACACCAATTCCTAATCTTGGAGCAAAAGATCCTCTCTATAAAAACGAAATTTGCAACGGTAACGATTTGACTAAAATTCCGAAAGTAAATCAACTGGAATTGAAATGGATTATAAACGCATACAACGAAACTTCGGATAAATCTAAGTTTTTTAATCCGTTTTTTATAAAATTAACGGGGACAAAAAAATTACAACAGCAAATAGAATATGGATTATCTGAAAAAGAAATCCGAAAAACCTGGAAAAAAGGTTTGAATGATTTTATGAAAATTAGAAATAAATATCTGATTTACTAATAGATATAGGGCCAAAATGTATTTTCACAAAGGCATTTTTAACTTCATTTTCTCGACGATATTATAGGCTGCTGGACAAATAGCAACGTTCTGCAAAGTCAAATCTGTAATTTGATTGAACTTTTTCCTGTCCGTATGCGGGAATTCTCGGCATGCTTTTGGACGAACATCGTATATAAAACAAGAATTATCTTGATCCAAAAAATGACAAGGAACTTGTTGCAAAACATAATCCTTGTCTTCATCAATACGCAAATATTGGTCTATAAATTGTTGTGGTTTTTGTCTCAAGTGTTTAGAAATTCGTTCAATATCAGCATCTGTAAAAAGTGGTCCTGTGGTTTTGCAACAATTTGCACAATCCAAACAATTGGTTTTCTTAAACTCTGCATCGTGCAAATCCTGCATTACATAATCCAAATTCTTGGGCGGTTTATTTTTTAACTTTACAAAATACTTTTTGTTTTCGATATGAGTATCTTTGGCAAGTTTTACAATTTCGTTTAACGCTGGTTTCATAAGAAGGTTTAAAAGTTTAAGCGTTTAAAGTTTAATTTTACAAATTAAACCTTAAGCAAAATTACTAAACTTTTTTAAACTTCTAAACATTCTAAACTTTTTAAAATAATGAAAGATCTCTTCGGTAAAGCCATACTCGATTACCAAACCAATAATTCGCCCGAGGATTTAATAACCGAAACTTCTATTTCCGATGAAGATAAAATGTCCGTTGAATATTTATTTCGTGTTTTTTCCAAAATGCCAAAAATAGAGCGAAAAGCATTAGAATTATCTTACGGAAAAATTCTAGATGTTGGTTGTGGTGCAGGAAGTCACAGTTTGTATCTTCAAAATCAAAAAAATCTCGACGTAACTTCAATAGATATCTCCGAAAATGCGATTAAATCATGTAAACTTCGTGGACTAAAAAATGCTCAGGTTCAGAATGTTTTGGATTTAGAAAACGGAAAATTTGATACTATTATAGTGTTAATGAACGGAATTGGAATTTTTGGAACATTAGCAGAAACGACTAAATATATGCAGAAATTAAAATCTTTATTAAACACAAACGGGCAAATATTAATAGATTCCTCAGATTTGATTTATATGTACGACGACGACGATTTGGAATATATTAAAAAAAATAATCTATATCATGGAGAAATTACATTCTCAATTTCATACAAAAATCAAAAAGAAGATTATTTTCCTTGGTTGTATCTAGATTTTGAAACTTTCAAAAGACTTTCAAATACAAATGGATTTCAATGCGAAATGATACAAAAAGGCGAAAATTTCGATTATTTGGCTCGTTTGTTTTAGTCTAAAATTTGTAACTTATTGAAAAATTATAATTGATTATGATTTTGGGGTTATTTTATTTGAAAAATAGAGTAATTTCTATATCATGTTTTTGAAACTTTGTGCCTTTTTTATATTAAATGCAAATGAATAAAATTCTAAAAAT